>VHDH01000020.1 GCA_016871445.1 Verrucomicrobiota bacterium
AAGCGCGGCGCTTATGACCAGTTCGGCCACGCAGCCTTCGATCCCCGGATGCGGGCCGGCGCGGGTGGCGGCGGTGCGCGTGGTGGGGCCGGTGGTTTCCACGACCCCTTCGACATTTTCCGCGAGGTCTTTGCAGGCGGTGGGAGCGGGGGGAGCATTTTTGAGGAGATGTTTGGGGAGCAACAGCGCAACCCCAGTGGGCCGCGCCGCGGCTCTGACTTGCGCTACGACCTAGAACTCGGCTTCGAGGAAGCCGTGCTTGGCTGCGAGAAAGAAATCACCATCAGCAAGCTGGACCAGTGCGAGGCTTGTCACGGCGAGGGCGGTGAGAAAGGTTATTCTATCAAACCTTGCAGCACCTGCGGTGGGCGCGGCCAGATCATCCGTTCCCGCGGCATCTTCAGTGTGGCGCAGACCTGCCCAGATTGCGAAGGCACGGGTCAGAAGATTGACAAGCCCTGCCGCGCTTGTCGTGGCACCGGCCGCCGGGAGCGCTCTTCTAAGATTAAGCTCAAGATACCTGCAGGCGTAGATAATGGCGCACGCCTGCGCTCCGCCGGCAACGGCGAGAGCGGGACGCGCGGCGGCCCGCCGGGCGATCTCTACGTCGTGTTACACGTGCGTGAACACAGTCTCTTTAGCCGTGATGGCGATGACCTCATCTGCGAAGTCCCGGTGAGCTTCACGCAGGCTGCTTTGGGCGCAGACATCGAGGTGCCCACCATGGCGGGACGCAGCACCGTCCGGATGCCATGCGGGACGCAGCACGGCACCGTCTTTCGCTTGCGTGGCAAAGGCGTGCAGAACCTTCAGGGCCACGGCATGGGCGACCTGCTTGTCCGCGTGCAAATCGAAGTGCCCACCAAGCTTACAGCCGAGCAACGCGCCAAGCTCACCGAATTTGCCGAGCTCTGCAAAGATGACCTCATGCGCGAGGACGCCACCGGCTTCTTCACCAAAGCGAAGGGTTTTTTTAAGAAGGGGGATTGAGCCACTTATTCGAGCAAGGCCTAGCCATGATGCCCTCTGAGCAAAGGTTTTTCGCCAAGAAATGGTGGCTGTGGGCTAGTTGAGTCTTATTGATTTCCAAAGTCTTGCGTCCATGCACCGGTTCTACATCCCACCCGGTACCGCTACTGGCGCGGAGATTTTACTATCTCCGGAAGAATCCCATCACGCTCGGCGCGTGCTCCGGCTTGGGGTTGGTGACGCGGTGGCGTTACTTGATGGCGCGGGCCTCGTGGCGCAGGGCGCAATCCTCGCGGTGGACAAACACGTGGTGCGCGTTGGCGTGCGTGAACGAATCGTCCATCCGCCATTACCTTGCGCAGTGACGCTGTTTCAGGCGCTGCCCAAGGGCCGGCTTATGGACAGCATCGTTGAGAAAGCCACCGAGCTGGGCACAGCGCGCATCGTGCCACTGCTCACGGAGCACACTATTTCCCGTCCCGACGACAACCACGTTGCGAACAAGCTGGAGAAGTGGCGCACCACCGCGCTTGAGGCATTAAAGCAGTGCGGCAACCCGTGGCTTCCACGCGTGGAGCCACCCGTGACTTTTGCCGAGCAATTGCGTTGTAATGAGCGCTTCGACCTCGCGCTCGTTGCGTCATTGCATCCTGGAGCGCGATCAATGCGCGCGGTGTTCGAGGAGTTTCAAGCTCGCGAACAGCACCGTCCAGCCACGCTCGCTGTGTGGATCGGCCCGGAGGGGGATTTTACCGCGCCGGAAATCGCGGCGTTAAAGCAAAGCGGCGTACAGCCTATCACCCTCGGTCGCCTCGTGCTGCGCTGCGACACGGCGGCGGTGACGACATTGGCGCTGGCGATCAACGAAGCGATGGGATGATCCGAAAGAATCGGGTGCAGCAAGATTTGAATTCACCGCATTGGTCGACGGCGAATGCGCCCGTCTATTCCTGAACCCGCGAGATGCGTCCACCGAGTTGCTTGAGCTTTTGGTCAATCTTCTCGTAGCCGCGGTCGAGGTGATAAATGCGGTTCACTTGCGTTGTGCCTTTCGCGGCAAGGCCGGCGATGACCAGCGCGGCACTGGCGCGGAGGTCGCTAGCCATCACGGGCGCGCCGCTGAGGCGCTTACCGCCTTTCACAATCGCGCTAGGCCCCTCAATTGAGATATCTGCGCCAAGCCGGCCCAGTTCTGCCACGTGGCCAAAGCGGCTCTCAAAAATGCGCTCGGTGATAATGCTGATGCCGGGGGTGAGGCACATGAGCGCCATCATTTGTGCCTGCACATCGGTCGGAAAACCGGCGTAAGGCAGCGTCGTCACGTCCACGGGCGCGAGCCGGACGCCGCGCTTTACCAGGAGTGCAGCACCGCGCCGCTCGATCTTTACGCCGGCCTCGCGAAGTTTGTCGATCACGGCGTTCATATGCTCAGGTTTTGCGCCGTGGATGGTGACTTCGCCGTTGGTCATCGCAGCGGCAATGGCGAAGGTCGCCGCCTCGATACGGTCCGGAATGACCTCGTGCTTCGCTCCGTGCAGTTCTTTTACGCCGGTGATGGTGATGGTCGGGCTGCCCGAACCTTGAATCTTAGCGCCCATTGCGTTGAGGAACTGCGCGAGGTCGGTGACTTCCGGTTCGCATGCAGCGCTCTCAATGATGGTCACGCCCTCGGCCAATACGGCGGCCGACATGATGTTTGCCGTGCCCAGCACGGTCGGGCCAGCGCGACCACCCAGAAAAACCTCTGTACCAGTAAGACGCGGGGCTTTGGCGCGCACGTAACCGGCTTCAATCTCGATCTTCGCTCCCAGTGCGCGAAGACCTTTTAAATGCAGGTCAATTGGCCGCGTGCCGATGACGCAGCCGCCGGGTTGCGAGACGTCGGCCTTCCGCAAGCGTCCGAGCAGCGGGCCGAGGATGCAGATGGAGCCACGCATCTTGCGAATGAGATCATAGTCGCCATGGCCCTTGATGCGGTGAGCCTGCACGGTAAGCGTATTTCCCTCGAACTTCACGGAGCAACCGAGTGACTCGAGGATGCGGCCCATGAACTTCACGTCGCTGAGGTCGGGGACGTTGCGGATGACACACGGCTCGGCGGTGAGGAGCGTGGCAGCCATGATGGGAAGCACGGCGTTTTTGGCGCCGCTCACTTGCACATCCCCGTGGAGGGGAACGCCGCCCTTAATAAGAAGACTGTCCATGTGGAGAAACTTTTTGGCTTTGAAAATGACGCCCAGATGACGCCAGCGACGCGGAGCAGGAGCAAATCAATTCGGAGGTTTCATCCAACGATTTGGTAATGACTTTGCTTGCGAAGCCGCGCGAGTTTCAGGAGCAAGCGCAAGATCAGACGGACATGCTCATCCTGCTCCGAATCCGGCGGCCTTTACCAGTGCGCCTTACCCCTTGTAGGAATCGATGCGGTTGCGGAAGTCGCGGCACACCGCCGTGATGTCCGGCGCGTTGAGGATAGCCGAGACGACGCAAATGCGACGCGCGCCGGCGGCCAGGACGGAGTCAAGGGTGGTCAAGTTGATGCCGCCGATGGCAAACCACGGGATTGTCACGTTGGTGGCGGCCCAACGAACGTAATCAAGTGTGACGGCGGGTCGGCCCGGTTTGGTGCCGGTGGGAAAGACGGGTCCGATGGCGAGGTAGTCTGGCGCAGCGCGGAGGGCACGCTGGGCTTGCACGGGCGCGTGGGTGCTAAGGCCAAGCTTCATCTGCGGCGGGCAGCCAGTGACTTGCGCGGCGGTACGATAGCCGGCGTCGAAGAAATCCTCCTGCCCAAGATGGCAAACCGGCGCGCCAAGTTGAAGGGCGAGTTGGGGATGGTCGTTAAGCACGAAATTGACATTGGCACGTTCGCAGACGGGCATCACAGCCTCAGCCAGGCGGCGAACCTCATCGAGCGATGCGCCTTTGGCACGAAGTTGCACCAAGTCCGAGCCACCGTCACATAGCTGGTGTGCAATCTCTGTCGGGTCACGACCGTGAAGATAAGCCGTGTCCACGAAGGTGTACAGGCGAGTGGCGGGAATTGGCTTCATTCAATGAAAGTCACGCACGGCGAAGTGTCGTCTAGGCGAGGGTTCTGGCTCAATCAAATCTTGCCCCGCGTCCGTCCGGCGCGTTTCATCGGCTACATGATCTCCAAATTCGTCGTCTTGCTGACCGCACTGGTTTTCTTCGGCGGGCCGCTTCACTCGCACGCTTTCGTCACTGGCGCCATCAAAATTTGGCCTAAGGAAGTTCCCGGCGAGCCAGCCCCCATCGGTGAGGAGAAGGACACCTCCGACGAGAAAAGCAGAAAGGTAGCGGGCAAGCACGTCACTCGCCTCGGCAATGTTTCCCAGCCTACAATCACAGTCTATCGCCCGGCGAAGGACAAGGACACCGGTGCGGCGGTCATCGTCTGCCCTGGCGGCGGATATAGCATTCTCGCTTACGATCTCGAAGGCTCAGAGATTTGCGAGTGGCTCAACTCCCTCGGGGTCACGGGCGTGCTGCTCAAGTACCGCGTGCCGAAGCGCCCTGGCCTGGAGAAACACACGGCGGCGTTGCAGGATGCGCAACGCGCTGTGGGCTTGGTGCGATCGCGCGCGGCCGAATGGGGCATTGACCCGCAACGCATCGGCATCCTTGGCTTCTCGGCGGGCGGCCATCTCGCGGCGGCGAGCTGCAATAACTATGACAAACGCACCTATGAACCCGTAGACGATGCAGACAAGGTGAGCTGCCGACCCGATTTTGCCGTGCTGGTTTATCCCGCTTACCTCACCGTGAAAGAGCAGGGTGACAAGATCGCCCCCGAGTTGCCTATTACCGCGAACTCCCCGCAGACCTTTCTAGTGATGACGCAAGACGACGGCGTGCGGGTGGAGTCCGCGCTGTTCTACTACCTCGCTCTTAAGCAGGCGAAGGTGCCCGCTGAACTGCACCTATATCCGACCGGCGGCCACGGTTACGGCCTCCGCCCGAGCGAGCATGGGGTCTCGACCTGGCCGCAACGAGCCGCCGAATGGATGAAAACACGTGGCTTGCTGAAAGCGAAATAAGCCTCGCAGTTAGTTTCAACGCAAGGCGAGCAGAGCAGGATAAAAACTGCTAAAGTTTATCTGCCACGGAGTCCTCTGTGCCGTCGGTGTTATTAAATCCACTTCAAGCGGGGCTGTTTTTGGGTTTACATAGGCCATGCAATTCCGCCCCCTCGGCAAGACTGGCCTCCAGCTCTCCGTTGTCAGCTACGGAGCGGCCTCGATGGGCAACGAATACGGCAACGCCAGCGACGAGGCCCGCAGCATCCGCTCGCTCCACGTCGCGCTTGATGGCGGGGTCAACTTCATTGACACCTCGCCCTACTATGGCCGGACGCTCGCGGAGAAAGTTCTGGGCCGCGCCTTCAAGGAGATTTCCCGCGACCGCTTCCTCCTCGGCACCAAGTGCGGCCGCTACGACGTGGCGGGCTTCGACTTTAGTTACGACCGCATCCTCCGCAGCGTGGATGAGAGCCTCCAGCGCATGGGCGTGGACCACATTGATATCATGCAGTGCCACGACATCGAGTTCGACGACATGCAGCGAGTGGTGGACGAGGCCTTGCCCGCGCTCCGCAAAGCGCGTGAGCAGGGCAAAATCCGCTTCATCGGCGTCACCGGATTTCCGCTGAACATCTTCCGCTACATCCTCGACCGGACCGAACTGGACTGCATGTTGAGCTACTGCCACTACTCGCTGAACAACACGTCGCTACTCGGCCTCATTCCGTATCTGCAGGCCAAGGGCGTGGGCATCATGAGCGCATCGCCGTTCAGCGAACGCCTGCTCACGCGCCAACCGCTGCCGCCCTGGCATCACGCACCGGACGCGCTCAAGGCGCAGTGCCGCAAAGCGGTTGAGTTCTGTGATGCGCGCGGCGTGGACATCGCGAAGCTGGCGTTTCAGTTCACCCTGCAAAATCCCGCCATCGCCACCAGCATCCCCGGCACCGCGAACCCCGACAACATGGCTGCCATGTTGCGGTGGATGGACGAGCCCGTGGATCACGCCATGATTGCCGAAGTAATGAAGCTGCTGGAGCCGACGAACAACGTGCTTTGGCGCGTGGGTCGGCAGGAGAATAGTGTGAATTGGGATGCTGGCTTATGAGGAGTCAAACGTCCGACATGACCATTGATTCTCACCAGCACTTTTGGAAATTCACGTCTGCCGAGTATCCGTGGATGAGGCCCGAGTGGCCCATCCGCCGCGACTTTCTACCACCCGACCTCGCCCCGCTTTTGCACGCGGCCGGGCTCAATGGTTGTGTGGCCGTGCAGGCGCAGCAGACCGTGGCTGAGGCGCGCTGGCTGCTCGCGCTGGCGGACGCGCATCCCTTCATCCGCGGGGTCGTCGGCTGGGTGGATTTGCAAAGCAACCGCGTGGAGGAACAGCTTGCGGAACTGGCGCGGCATCCGCGCTTCGTCGGTGTGCGGCACGTGGTGCAGGACGAGCCGGATGACAATTTCATGTTGCGTCCCGCGTTTCAGCGCGGCATTGGCAAGCTGCAGCAATTCAACCTCGCTTACGATATACTTGTCTTTCCAAAGCAGTTGCCCGCGGCCATCCGACTCGTCGCGAATTTTCCCGAGCAGCGCTTCGTGCTCGATCACATTGCCAAGCCGCCCATCGCTGCCGGCACGCTCTCGCCGTGGCGTGAGCAACTCCGTGAGCTGGCGGCGGCCCCCAACGTTTGGTGCAAAGTCTCCGGCATGGTCACCGAGGCAGAGTGGTTGGGCTGGCGTGCGGACGGTTTTCGGCCTTATCTGGACGTGGTCTTCGCTGCGTTCGGCATGGAGCGGCTGATGTTCGGCACGGACTGGCCGGTTTGCACGTTAGCGGGCAGTTACGCACAGGTTCACCGGCTAATGGACGATTACACAAGCGCACTGACAGCGGAGGCGCGCGCGAAGTTTTTCGGAGGAAACGCGGCGGATTTTTATCGGCTAACCGGGTGAGTGGACAACAACTGCGATATCGACCAAGGGATTGAGTAGGATCAAGATCTCGATTACGGACAAAAATACGTCCCGGCTGCTTGCACCGATTCCTTGAGCGCGTTAAGAAAGCTCGGCCATGGCTGGCGCCTACCGTGGGGCTGTTGGTCATCGTCGTGATGCTTTACCGCTTCGAGCACAGTCAGGTCTATCACCCGACGCGCGACGCGGAATACACGCCCGAGGATGTGGGCCGCTCTGCCGAGGAAGTTCGGCTGACCACCGCTGACGGGCTGCGGCTGCATGCTTGGTTCTTCGCGGCTGATAAGGCGTCGCCGCGCGCGCGCCTCGTGATGCTCTTCTGCCATGGCAACGGTGGCAATCTCACCTCGCGCCCTGGTTATTACCGGGCCATCCTCGAAACGGGTGTCAGTCTGCTAGCTTTCGACTATCGCGGCTACGGCCGCAGCGACGGGGAACCGAGTGAGTTGGGCACTTATGCTGACGCGCAGGCAGCCTTCCAGTGGTTACGCACGCGCGGGTTTGCACCGGAGCACATCTTGGTTTGGGGTGAGTCGCTTGGCGGTGGCATCGCCAGCCATGTGGCGGCCACGCTGCCGGTCGGCGGGCTGGCATTGCAAAGCACCTTTACCTCCGTTCCCGACATTGGGGCGGAGTTGTTTCCCTGGTTGCCCGTGCGCCTCCTGAGCCGGATTAGCTACGATACGCACAGCCGGTTGCCTCAGATCCAATGCCCGGTGGTCATCCTGCATAGCCGGGCGGATACGACGATCCGCTTTAGCCACGGCGAACAAAACTTCGCCGCCGCGCGCGAACCCAAGGCGTTTGTCGAACTCGAAGGCGACCACAACGACCCGCTGCTCGCCAACCGCGCCGCCTACGTAGCCGGGGCGGAGAAGCTCGTGCAATTGGCCGAGGCGGCGCAGAGACAGAAACGGAGTGAGGGCGCGGCGGAGCGATGAAGAATTGGCCGTCTGCCACTCTCACTCTCCCATCACTCCGTCACTCCAAGCCTCGCCCATGCGTTCCCCCCTCTCCACCCTAGGCCGCCGCACCGGGCCGCCTGCGATCTCGTGGTTGATGAACCTGACGCTCGCGCACCCGAAACTCATTTCGTTGGCCGCCGGTTTCACGGACAACGTCTCGCTGCCGGTAGACGAAGCCCGCGCGTTGCTCGATGAGATTCTCTCCGCTCCGCGCACCGGCCAGCCTGCGTTGCAATACGGCACAACGGCCGGAGACCCACTCCTCCGTGAGTTGACAGCGAAGCGGCTGGCCGAATTGGACACGCTGGCCACTGGAGCAGCCGTCCGCGACCGCCGAACACTTGGGTCACCGTCCGCAAATCGGCGGGCTGCAACCGTCGCTAAAGGAATTTCTCCTGACCGGCTGCTCATCACCCACGGCTCGCAACAGTTGCTTTATCTGCTTACCGAGGCGCTCTGTGACCCGGGCGACATTGTACTCGTTGAGGACCCGACTTACTTTGTTTATCTGGGCATTGCGCAGAGTCACGGACTGCGTTGCCGGGGCGTCCGCCTGCTGCCCGATGGCATTGACCTCGCGCACTTGGAGCAGGTCCTCGAAGGGCTGCGCCGGGCGGGCGAACTGCCGCGTGTGAAATTCCTCTACCTCGTTAGCTATCACCAAAATCCCACGGGTTACACGACGGACTTCGCGAAGAAGGCCGCCGCTTTGCAGTTGCTACGGCGCTACGAGCGGTTCGCTGGCCATCCGCTTTTCCTGCTGGAAGACGCCGCGTATCGGGAACTACGCTTTGCGGGCGATGATATTCCTTCCGCGCTCGCCGCACCGGGCGGCGCGGACCGCGTGCTCTACGCCGGCACGTTCAGCAAGCCTTTCGCCACGGGCGTGCGCGTCGGCTTTGGCGTGCTGCCGGAACCGGTGCTGACCACCGCCACGCGCATCAAGGGCAACCACGATTTCGGCACGGCCAACCTGCTGCAGCAACTGCTCGCGCGTGCGCTGGCGAGCGGGGCTTACGACCGCCACTTGGCCAAACTGCAGCGCCGCTACGCGCACAAGGCCGGCGCAATGACGGCGGCGATCCGCGCGCATTTCCCAGTGGACGTGGACTGGCAAACGCCGGCAGGCGGCCTCTATGTCTGGGCGCGTGCGCCGCAGCGGCTTCGCACTGGGCCGCGATCGCGTTTTTTTCAGACTAGCTTGCAACAGCAAGTCCTCTATGTGCCCGGCGCGTTGTGCTACGCGGAGGATCCTGTCCGCCGCAAGCCGGATCACGAGCTGCGGCTAAGCTTCGGCGGGGCGGATGAACAAAAACTCGAAGCAGGCATTGCCCGCCTTGGCCGAGCGCTTGCCGCACGTTTGGGAAAATAAATCGGGCCGGCGTGAGGCCGGCCCGATTGCGAGACAAGAATCAAAAAATCGCTGGCTTAGATTGCCGGCACGACGAACGGCTTGCGGTAGTCGCGGGTGAGGAGCTGGTCTGCCGCCGCGTTGCCGATGAACTTCTCGGTCTTGCCGTTCATCTTCAGCACCGGTCCGAGCGTGAGCTTGTCGGTGTCAATGTTGACCTCGTTGGCCTTGAGGTGCTCGATCATGCGCTCCACCGTCGAGGAGGCCTCGCGGTCGCCCTTGATTTGCTCGCGGATCGCGCCGGGCGCAGCGAGCTTGCCCAAGCGATGCGAAATGTTGCCAGTGTGGCAGAGGGCGCTGGAAAGGTGGCCTTCGAGGATGTCGGCATACAGATCCGTGTGCTGGCGGCTGCGCACGGCTTCGATGAAGTTTTTAAAGTGCGGGGCCTCACCGCCGCCTTTTTCTTCCTTCCAAGTTTGGATCACCTTGCCCTGCTTGTCGTAGGCAGTGGAGCTGGTGTAGCTGGGCACGGTGATGTGGCCACCTTCGCAGCGAACCACGACGCCAACTTTGGAGCCTTGGAAGCTGTCCATGTCCTTGCTGCCTTTGCCTGAGGGAAGACCGCGCACTTCAAAGATGAGCGGGGCTTTGGCGTAGTCGTGATATACGACTTGGGTATTTGGAGTTTCACCATCGTCTGTGTAGCCGAGGCGACCACCGACACTCCAGACGCGGGGACTCAACTCCATCTCACCAAGGAACCAACGGGCGATGTCCATCTGATGGATGCCCTGATTGCCTAGGTCGCCGTTTCCGTAGTTCCAAATCCAATGCCAGTCATAGTGCAAGCGTTTACGGCGAAGCTCATCCTTCGGGGCGGGCCCGCACCAGAGGTCGAAGTCAATGCCAGCAGGGATGGGCTGGGCGGCGTCCACCTTGCCGATGGTGCCACGGGGTTTGTAGCAGGTGCCGTGGACGGCAATGACTTTACCGAGCTTGCCCGATTGGACAAACTTCACGGCCTCGCCGATGCCACTGCGCGAGGCGCGGCTCTGCGTGCCAGTCTGGACAATCTTCTTGTATTTGCGGGCGGCATTCACGAGCTGGCGGCCTTCCCAGACGTTGTGGGAAACGGGCTTCTCGACGTAAACATCCTTGCCGGCCTGGACCGCCCAAATCGCGCCGAGCGAATGCCAGTGGTTGGGTGTGGCGATGGAGACGATGTCGATATCCTTGTTTTCGAGGACTTTTCGGATGTCGGTGTAGGCGGTGACTTTCACACCTTTCTTATCTTGCTCATCCACGCCGCCTCGAAGGATTTTGTCGTCCACGTCGCAGAGGGCGGTGAGGCGGACGCCGGATTCCTTGAGACCACTAAGGGCACCAATGTGGGACTTGCCGCGCCCACCAAAGCCGACGACGACGGAGTTGAGCGTGTCACCGGGGCTTTTTTGGGCCCACGAGGTGGGGGCGATGTAGAAGATGCCGGCGGCGGCACCGGCGGTTTTAAGGAATCCGCGACGATCGAAGTATTTCACGGGTAATTACGATGGTTAATGTTGGTAACTTCAAATGGACGTACTCGTTAGGCGGCGGCTTCAAGCCGGGACTGGCTGCTTAGCGAGCTTGGGATGCATTTCGGGAGTAATCTTCAAAGCGCGGCGTGTCTTAGCAATCACTTTCTTCCGCTGTCAGTCATCGCCCCGTTTACAGCAGCCAGGCATGCTGGCTTTCCTTGTAGTGGCGACGGCAGACAGACACGTAGCGGTCGTTGCCGCCGATCTCGATCTGCGCACCGGTCTTGACGGGCGCACCGCTGGCGTCGAGGCGCAGAACCATGGTGGCTTTGCGGCCGCAATGGCAGATGGTCTTTAACTCAATCAAGTTGTCCGCCCAGGCGAGCAACCATTGGCTGCCTTCGAAGAGGTTACCCTGGAAGTCCGTACGCAGGCCGTAGCAGAGAACGGGTATGCGCAGGCGGTCGGCGATGTCGGCGAGTTGCTCGACTTGGGCCTTAGTGAGGAATTGGGCTTCATCCACCAACACGCATGAAAGATTACGCTGTCCATGGTCTTCCTCGGTAAGAGTAAAGAGATTGTCATCCCGCTTAAAGGCACGGGCCTCAGCGGTCAGTCCGATGCGGGAAGCGACTTTTCCCGGCCCTGCTCGAGTGTCGAGCTGCGGCGCGAGGACGAGGGTGTTCATGCCGCGTTCCTGGTAATTGTAACTCGACTGGAGGAGCGTCGTGCTTTTCCCCGCGTTCATCGCCGAGTAGTAAAAATAGAGTTTGGACATGCTGATTGAAGCCGCCGAGGCCAAGCGGCGGCTACTCGTTCAGACTCTTCCAATCCACTTGCGATCTTCCCACACGGCTTTGAGCGAGGTCATATTTTTCGAGTCGAGCACCTTCATTGCGGCGGTGCCGAGGTCGCCCTTTTTAAGCGCATGCCAGGCGTCGCTGGCATTGATGGCGACGTGCTGGAGGACGCTGGGGTCGCGATAGCAGTCAATCATGCACTTGGTGCAGCCGTCGCGGATGAGCTTGGAATCGTCCCACTCGTAAACCTTACACATGGGCTTGTCCCATGCGTGGCAGCGATAGAGGTCGAGGTTCCAGTCGAGGTAGAAATACTTGTGGCCGCCGAGGCAGCCGAACTGCTCCTTCTCGCCGCGCAGGTGGCGCTGCATCTCGGTGAGCGACTCGGTGGGGTTCACCACCGGATAGCCGCTGGTGTGCTTCATCCGCTTGATGTTGTCGAAGAGCGCGAGCAGCTCGGTGTTGTTGAAGTTCACCAGCCCGCTGTCGCTGAAGCTGAGGTAGCTGGAGGCGAGGTTCGTGAGGGGATAGCTAAAGGTGCAGCTCGTGAAGCTGAGGCTTTCGAGGAATGCGGGCAGCTTCTCGTAGTCCTCAATGAGCCGACTGGCCGTGATGCTTGCCGTGGTCTGGATGCCGACGCTGTGGAAGAACTCATTCGCCTTCTTGATTTTCCGGCATACGTCGGGCAGGCCACGATTCTGCTCGTGCTTGGCAATATCGTGCGCGTCGATGGACATGATGACGCTGCTCAAGCCGTCGTTGGCGAGCGCCTTCATGTTGTCATCAGTCCATAGGCCGCCGTTGGTGCAGATCATCGGGTGGATGCCGCGTTCGGCCGCGTAGCGGACCATTGGTCGGAGGTCGCGGTGCGCCATCGGCTCGCCGCCGACGAAAAGCAGGTAGCCGATGTGGTTGCGCTTGGCGATGTCCACCACGTCCTTCGCCTCCTGAAGCGTGACGCTCTTGCGGGCCTTGGGATCAAACTGCGAGCGCGCGAAGCCGCAGAAGCCGCAGTCGGCGTTGCAGATGTTCGTGATGGCGAACTGGAGGTAGCCGGGGCCACCGTGGTTCAACACATCCTTTAAGAGCTGCCACGCGGAAGTTTGTGGACGGGCGACGGGCTTGGACATGTCCACGGGCGGTCTGCCCTCCCGCGTTAGGGCGGTGGAATCAGCGGGTGGTTCAGCAACGGCACTGCTCATTCAGCGAGTACCGCATTGTGGGGAACCGCCACGGGCCGGGCAAACTTTTCTTTGCGCCATGGGACACGCCGACTACGCTGCGCACGCCGCATGAAGAACATCGTCTATTTCGACCTCGAGACGCAGAAGTCTGCGGATGAGGTGGGCGGCTGGGGCAACAGCCGGCGCATGGGCATGAGCGTGGGGGTGACCTACAGCACCGCGCGCGGGGGCTACCAAATCTATGGCGAACGGCAGGTCAACGACCTCATTGAGGAACTGCGACGTGCGGATCTGGTGGTGGGCTTCAACATTGCGCACTTCGACTATGAGGTACTCCAGGGGCACAACGAGTTCTTTGACTATGCACAGTTGCACACGCTTGACCTGCTCGAAGACCTGAAAAAAAGCCTGTCACACCGGCTTTCGCTAGATGCAATAGCAACCGCCTCGCTCGGCATTGAGAAGACGGCTGATGGCATGGAGGCGTTGCGGTGGTTTAAGGAGGGCCGGCTCATGGACATCGCTGAATATTGCTGCTACGACGTGAAGGTGACGAAGCTCGTGCATGAGTTCGGCGCGGCTAACAAACAAGTTTTCTACCACAACAAGTTTGGCGCGAAGTTGTCAGTGCCGGTGAATTGGTGAAGGAGCGCGGCTTGCAAGCTGCCGCAGCCCTGACAGCGCTGACGTCTACGTATGCCAGATGACCCGATCAACCTCCAGCGGGCTGAAGCTCACGCTCCACTCGCTCAATCTGCTCCACGCTCCACGCTCCTCCACGAGTTCCACACCATCCTTGAACCGCTCACGCTTACCGACCACTTCCCTACGCCGCAGCCCCTGGAAGTCGAACTAGGCTGCGGCGATGGCTCGTTCCTCATCGAATGGGCGCGGCGCAATCCCGGTCGGAACCTCCTCGGCGTCGAGCGCTTGCTCGGCCGCATCCGTAAGCCGGACAAAGTTGGCCGCCGCCTCGGCCTCACGAACATCAGCCTCGTCCGCATCGAGATCAGCTACTTCCTCGAATACCTCCTGCCCGCCGCGAGCACGGATGCCCTTCACGTCTATTTCCCCGACCCGTGGCCAAAGGTGAAGCATCGTAAATACCGGCTCATTAACGACCGCTTCCCGGCGCTGGCCCGGCGCGCATTGAAACCCGGCGGGATCGTCCACCTGCGGACGGATCACGTGGAGTATTTCGCGCAGATGCTCGCCGTGTTCCGCGCGGACAAATCGTTCACCGAGATGGAACCACCCGCCGAACTGACCGAAGTGACGACCGACTTCGAGCGGGAGTTTAACGCGAAGGGAATTCCGACGAACCGCGCTTCGTGGCGGCTTTGAGCGCCGACTTCAAGGCCAGTTCGCATTAAGTGGAGCCGTGGTGTGCTGCATCAGCCAGATCGCATCCAGGTCGTTTGGCGCAGGCGTCTGACCGGCCACTGTGACCCGAGTGAAGATCGGCCCCTGCCAAGCGTGGGTTTCCGCGTGGCCGTCTGCGAACGAAAACGCGCTGGACTTCCCATGATAGACGGCCGGGAAGTCCGCTACGAGGATGGTGGGGTAACTTAGATAGACATCCACCCGAAAAAATCCATCGTTGATGGTCTGGCTGCGTTCGTCAACGGTGACAAAAAATTGGTCGGGCGTGGGAATGAAATCGAGGCGCGTGAAGCGGTGGCAATCGGTTCTGGCGTAATCAATCGCGTTGGGCACGGGCGGGGTGGCACTACCGTTGAGGTTCGGCCCCATGTAGCCACTCATCGCCACGCTGCGCGCGTTCTGGGTCTTGTCACCCGGGCATTTATAAATTGCGACGGATTTAGTGTAAGGGTAGAGCAATCCTGCTGTGATGCTGTTTACGTTTGGGACGCTCGTAGTAGTCCATGTGCGCACCGGCACCAGCCGCGAATCAAAGTCATCGGCATAGAGCCGCCAGCACAAGACGAACTGTCTCATGTTGTTCATGCACTTCGCGCCGTCGCCCTTCTGCTTCGCTTTGCTCAAGGCGGGAAGTAGCATTCCAGCAAGAACCGCGATGATGGCGATGACGACCAGCAGTTCGATGAGAGTGAAGCCGCGGCGGCGCGAGATCTTTTCTGAGGGTAGCTTAATAAGCATGGTAGTGCCGCAAACTACGCGCCCGTTGCCTGGCGTCAAGTGTGCCTCCTTTGCCTGGTCGGGCTGAATGAGCGTCTAGCAAACCACTTCAATTCAATGCATGAAACCTGTTTCCCTTCCGTTGGGTTGTGCCGCGGTGCTTATCAAGCTGCTGCTGACGAACGCGCCCACGCACGCCGCCGAGCCATTTTGGTTCAACACCCTCGTCGCGCACTGGACGGACTACGGCACGCCGGAATATCTGGACTTTATCAGCGAGGCGAAGCCGCAGGTGGCCCAGGTCGGCTTCTACGGCGTCACGTTTTACAGCGTCGCGCATACAAAGTTTGGCAAGGGTTACCCGGCGCACTTTCCCGTCGAGGGCACGCGCGAATGCGGCGATTTTTTCCGCAAGCTTAACTCCGAAGTCCACGCGCGCGGCTCGCGGGTCATTGGGCATTTTAACACTACCTTCATCCTCGGCGACCCCGAGAAACGCGCGGGCTTCTTCGACTGGTATCACAACGGCTGGGACACGAAGACTTTCGGTCCGAAGCCCACGTCTGACCCCACGGAGATGCTTTCCGTGGATGCCGCCGGCAAGCTCATCACCACTTCGAGCTACAAAATCGGCGGCTGGCCCGAGTATCACGGCTGCCTCAACAATCCGCTCTGGCGCGCGTGCCTCAAGCCGATGGTCGCCGACGCCATCGCGCGCGGCGTGGACGGCCTCATCGCGAACTACTACTACCGCCGCGACTGCATGTGCCGGCATTGCGTGGGCGGCTTTCGCGCGTGGCTCGGCACGAATTACACGGCGGCGCAACTCAAGGAGCAGTTTGCCATCACGGACTTAAAGGCGCACCAGTTCACCGAAATTCCCTCGTGGCACAACCCAAAGGAAACTTCGCCTTATAAGCTCGCTGCGCTCAAGTGGACGCAGATTGCGCTGAAGGCCGCGTTCGACGACGTGTTCATCACGCATGGGCGCAGGCTCAAGCCAGACTTGCTGGTCGCGCAGTGGAACCACCTCGGCGGATTCAACCAAATTAACGGCGACGAGCGCTGCCTGCTGCCGGCTGACCTCTGGGGTCGCGAGGAAAATTATCTTTGGTATTCGACGGGCAATGCTGCGTCGCAGACGGACTTGGCCAACGGCGACCTCGGCGATGGCACGCTGCAACTTCGCTTCATCCGCGGTGCGTTTGGGCCCAAGCCATTCCTGCTCGGCAAATACGAACAGACGCGCACGCGCGCAACCATTGCTGAGGGCATCGCGAACGGCGGCGCGGGGCTGGGCTTTTACGCGACCTACAAGAACCCGGCGGGCCGCGAGGCGATGACGACATACTTTGGCTTCGCGGCGAAGCACCGGGATCTCTACACCGGCGCGCAACCGGCGGCAGAGCTGCTCCTGCTTTACCCGCGCAACGCCGTGCATCGCGGTGACGTGGAGCCGGTGGCGCGCTTCAAGGCCATCGGCAAGCAGCTCGTACGCGAGGGCTACGCCTTCGACATCGTGCCCGATGACATCGTCACCGAGGCGCAGAAGAACAGTCACCGCATGGTGGTGCAAACCGATGCCAGTAGTAATCGCGCGAGTGGCGGCCAGTGGCTTTCCGTTCCCACCTTGCCTGCGGACGACCAGGTGTCCAAGTGGCGCAAGGAACTCACTGCGGTCACTCGCCGCGAGGGAGCGCCCACGGTCGTTGCCTCCGTCCTCAGCCAGCCAAAGCGGCGCATTGTTCATCTCGTTAACTACAACCGGGAAGAGCCACCCAAGGCCCGCACCATGGGCAGCGGACCGCACGAGGAAAAACCCCTCGCTGTCGAAGGCACCACCGTCCGGCTATCGCTCGCGCCGGGCGAACGCGTGAAGTCCATCCGCCTCCTCTCGCCCGATGCCGAAGTCAGCACCGGACCGGTCGGCTTGGTGCAGCGGGCGGGCGAGGCGGCTTTCACCGTGCCGCGCTTGTTGATTTACACTGTAGCGGTGGTGGAATTGGAGTAACGACGGTTTGACGGCGCGCGAGACGCCGCTAGTTGGTGGTCACAGGTTGGTGACTCACTGAACCTGAACTATTGCTTGACGCGCCATGAGCTTCCGCCTTGCATACGGTCATGAAGAAGATGCTTTTTGGACTCCTCGGCACGGTGTTGCTGGTGGTGGGCGGTGCCGGCTGCATTACCACCGTGGACGGTCGTCATTCGGCGGGCGTGCCTTTCCGTAAGGACCGCATCGTAAGTCGCTACCAGCTCTCCACCGAGCAAGTCTTCGTCGCGGCCAAGGAAGTCCTCGCAGCTGAAAAGGGCGGATTGGGCGTGCTTCAATCCGAAAACCGCGTCAACAACTCTCTGGTAGCCAAGGTCAACAACCGCTTTGTCTATGTGAAAGTTGGCGAGATCGAGCCAACCATCACTGAGATCATCACCCAAGTCCGCACCGACGCAGGCTGGACTGACATCGACTTGGCCGCGGAGATTGACAAGCAAATCGCCCTGCGGCTTCAAAGCGCGCAGGGTGGATCGGTAGGCGGCTCTACGACTGCCCCCGTCACCACGCCGGCGCCTCCGGCTACCCGCTAATCGGGGTCAATTCACACTTCAGATAAGCCGGGCTGCTCGCCCGGCTTTTTCTTTTCGGACTTGCTGGCTGGCTGGAGGTAGAGCATCGCGCGGGCGGCCCGCTCGGCGAAGGCGCTGTTAGGATACAGCTCCTGGATGCGCCGGAGCGTCGCGCGCCCGGCCTCGACGTCGTTGAAGAACTTCACCTGCCAGTCCGCCTTCTGGTGCAGCCAGCGCACGACCTCGAGCTTGGGCTGGCCGGGCGTGGAGATGAGGATCTCCAGCTCCTGCAGGCCGCGGTCGAAGAACTCGAATTCCTCGACGTAGAGCCGCGCGAGTTCCTCGCGCGCCAGCCAGTCGTTCGCGTTCCGCGCCAGCCGGTCACGCAACCGGCGCTCCTCGGCGTTGATGTCGGGCTTCGCGGGCGCGACGTGCCTGTGGCGCTTGAGGCCCAGCTTGCGCTCGAACTCGGGGATGGCGATGGGCTGGCGATTGTCCTCGCGCTCGAGCATCTCCTGCGAGGTGAAGTTGGCCAGTCGTTGCCCAGCGTGTAGCGCCGCGTCCGTGCCCGGCAATAGGGCCACGATGCGCTCGACGCATTGCCGCGCGGCCTCGGAGTTGCGCGCGATTTTCAGGTGCCAGTCGGCGGCAGTGTTCAGCGCGTAGGCCGTCTGGCTGGGCTTCAAGCCCGGCAGTTGCAACGTATCTTCGATGACCGCGAGCGCACCGGCCAGATCCTCAGAATGCTCCGCTAGCAGCGCGGCCAACCGCATCCGGCCGTCGTAGTCCTGCGGGAACTTTTCCAGTTCTGCGCGCACGGCAGCGATGGCCCCGGGAATGTCGCCCGCCATGCGGCGCGCTTCGGCGTGCGCGTAATACGGCTTAGGCTCGAGCGGCGCGTTATTCTCGTAAAAGCTGCCGAAAAACCCGGTGAAAACACCTACCAGCTCTTCCCGCCAGATCAGGCCCATCGCGAGCGCTGAGACCATGCCAGCTCCCAAACCCACAATCGCCATCAGGAGGCCACCCTCCCGAAACCACGCCACACCATAGCGGAAGAAAATCCATCCGATGACCGCGCTGGCCACGCATTTAACGATGAAACCAACGCCGCCCTGCTCGTCCTCACGCAGCCGCCACCAGATGAACCACCCCAGCGCGGCGGGGCCCACGATCCATTCCAAGACTTTGAGCAGCACATCCATTGCGGCGGAGCCGGCAGCGAGTTTGCTCTGGACCGCGCCATTGTCAAAGCGACCTTTCATCCGGATGTGGCGCACGAAGGAATTGCGGACTGCGCGGGCACGCGGCAGACTCGCGGCATGAAATTGTTCCGACGTCTTGCCGCGCCCTTGTTTGTCCTGGCTTTAGCCACGTCCGCCCATGCCGCCGCCATCAAGGCGCTAATTGTGGACGGCCAGAACAACCACGACTGGAAGGGCACCACGCCTGGCTTGAAGAAGTACCTCGAAGACACCGGCCTCTTTACCGTGGACGTGGCCACCACGCCGGGCAACAAGGACGACATGCCCACCTTCAAGCCCGACTTTAAAAAATACCGGCTCGTCGTCTCCAACTACAATGGCCAAGACTGGCCGAAGGAAACGCAAGCGGCGTTCGAGGAGTTTGTGCGTGCAGGCGGCGGCTTCATCAGCGTCCACGCGGCGAACAACTCGTTCCCAAGCTGGGCGGCCTATAATCAAATGATCGGCCTAGGCGGCTGGAACGGGCGCAGCGAAAAGTCCGGCCCGTATGTTTATTGGGAAGAAAAGGCGGCGAAAGTTGTCAAAGACCTTGCGCCTGGCCGCGGCGGCAGTCACGGCCCGCAACACGCCTTCGCCGTCGAAACCCGCGAACCACAGCATCCCATCATGGCTGGCTTGCCCGCGAAGTGGATGCACGCGCAGGATGAACTCTACGACCGCCTGCGTGGCCCGGCAGAGAATCTCACCGTACTCGCCACTTCCTTCGCGCCGAAGGACAAGGGCGGCACCGACCGCCACGAGCCCATGCTCATGACCATTGGGTTCGGCCAAGGCCGCGTGTTTCACACTGCAATGGGCCACGCGGGCGGCGGCAAACGCGTTGCCCAGCAATGCGTCGGCTTCATCGTCACCTTCCAACGCGGCGCGGAATGGGCGGCCACCGGCAAGGTCACTCAGAAAATTCCGGCGGACTTCCCGACCGCCGACCAGATTCGCCTTCGCGAGTGAACGTCCTCGCCGATCTTGAACCGCCCGACAGCCACTTGGTTCGCGCGGCGGAAGGCTGGGTGGAACTCGGCTTGCCCGGCGAGGCCGAGGCGGAATTGGCTGGCGTGGCTCCCGAGACACGGGCGCACCCAAAGTTCCTGCATGTGACTTGGGCCGTCCACGCGGGGCGGAGGGAATGGTCGCTCGCTCACGCGGTGGCCGAAGTCATTATCCAGACGGCACCCGATGATGTGACCGGCTGGGTTCACCGCGCTTACGCCGCACGCCGCATGGAGGGCGGCGGCCTGCACAGGGCGTGGGATGCCTTGCGCCCAGCGGCGGAGCAGTTTCCCACCGAAACTATCGTGCCCTACAACCTCGCGTGCTATGCCTGCCAGATGGGTAACCTCGATGCTGCGCGGCAATGGTTGGGCCGCGCTAAAGTCGTCGCGCAGAAGCACGGGGGTACGGAGTCGTTTACGCAGATGGCCCTTGCCGACCCCGACTTGGCGCCGCTGCGCGGGGAGGTCATGGCGTGGTGAAGGGCTGGTTGGGCAAGGCACGTCGTGTGGTCGCGCGACGGCGCGGCAGGCGCTTCGCTAGATTTTTCCCGGTCCAATGCGCCCCAGCGCGTTAGCTGACGTGGTGCGGCCACCGGCAAAACCGTTGACGCCCGTTTTGTATTGCCAGCACTATACGGGTGGCGTTTCGGCTAAAGAAATCCAATGCCTGAAGTTTGTCCGATGCGCCGTCTGAACGCGGTTTTGACCTGACACTGGACCATGAGACTCGACGACATCTACGCCTCGCTGACTATCAAGACTGGCGCCAAGCTTGCGCTCATCGTGCTCGACGGCTTGGGCGACATCGCCACGGCCGCCACCGGCAACATGACGCCGCTGGAGGCCGCCACCACGCCGAACCTTGACGTGCTCGTGCGCTCCGGCTGCGCGCAGGGCCGCATGATCCCCGTCGCGCCTGGCATTACCCCCGGCAGCGGCCCTGGCCATCTCGGATTGTTCGGCTATGACCCGCTGGAATTTGAGGTCGGTCGCGGCGTGATCGAGGCGCTTGGGCTAGGTATGGAATTAAAAGCTGGCGATGTCGCAGCGCGCGCAAACTTTTGCACGCTCGACAAGAAAGGCGTCGTCACTGATCGCCGCGCCGGCCGCATCGCCACGGAAGTTTGCGAGGAGCTGTGCACGCTGTTGGCAGAGAAGATTAATAAGCTGGGCGACACGCAGGTCATCATCAAGGCCGGCAAGGAGCACCGCTTTGTGGTCATATTTCGTGGCCCGGGCCTAGAGGGTCCCATCAGTTCCACGGATCCGAACCGCGAGGGCTTAAAACTTGTCCAAGCCCGACCTGAGAATCCCAAGAATGCGAAGCAGAAGAAAACTGCCAGCCTGATTGCAGAGTTTTACAAGAAAGCCTTACCCGTGCTCGCGGGCCATCCCAAGGCCAACGGATTTCTCATGCGCGGCATTGCCCACCAACCGGAAATTCCGCTCTTTGAAGAGCGCTACCACCTCAAGCCCGCCGCACTCGCGGTTTATCCAATGTACAAGGGTCTCGCGCAGCTTGTGGGCATGACGAAAGTCGAGGGGCCGCAGACCATCGTCGAGCAGTGCCAGCGGTACCTGGTGGAATACGACAATTACGACTTCTTTTTCCTCCACTACAAATATACCGACAAATATGGTGAAGACGGCAACTTTGAGGCGAAGAAGAAGGCCATCGAAGACTTCGATGCCGCACTGCCCATTCTGTTGGAAAAAAAGCCTGACGTGCTCGTCATCACGGGAGACCACTCGACACCGTGCGCGATGAAGGGTCACTCGTGGCACCCGCAGCCGGTGCTATTACACAGCGCGTGCAGTGGATCAGACAAACTTGATCGCTTCACCGAGACTGGAGCGAACGTGGGGTCTCTGGGTGTCTTCGAGGCCAAACATCTCATGCGCCTCATGCAGGCGAACGCGAAGATGTTCGATAAGTTCGGGGCGTGACCGCGTGAGCCCTGAGGAGGTAGCGCGTCCAAACTGGCCAGCGAGCCAATCTGCGTGTGAATCCCAGCGGGACAAGCGTGTCTCGTTCACGCGGCTAGCACGCCCTTCAACCGGCCCAAGAATTCTAGCTCACGTTGCTTGCCAGAAATCATGGTGTTGTCCTGATGCCGCTGGTCGCGCCCGCCTCCATGCAGTTCTTGCACCCGCGCAGCAAAGAAGGGCTTGGGGCTTGCGGCGGCGGTGATCTCTTGTTTGAGAACTTCCTGCCAGTGCGGGATGCGCCCAAGCAAGTCAGGGGCGTCCTTGGGCTGGTAAGTTTCCATGAGTTTGAGGAGTGCCAGCAGGTCATCCCGCTGGTAAAAGTCCTCGCTCGTCGCGGCCAGCAGGTAGCGGAAAAGGATTTCGCGGCGCGGCTCTTTGTTCCACACGATGCGGCGGGCTAGAGCCTTGAGCAGCGCGCGGTCACCCGGTGGGGGTAAAGAGTGCAGCAGTTTGCCCAGTGGATCGGGAATTACCACGTCAAGGTTCAGTCGAGTGACGAAGCGCTCGAGACTGACTTCGTGCAGTCGAATGGCGTGGGCGGTGCCGTCTTCGGTAAGGAGGCGAGTAACCGTGGGCCGGTCGGCCATGCGGCGGATCAATTCGGGCCATGCGGCGGCTGGGAGCGTCTGGCGGTCCAGCAAATCGGAGAAGGCCGCTTGCTCAGTCAGCGTGGGGGTAAAAACGGGCGAGAACAGCAGGTCAATCTCGTAGTCTTCCAGTGTGCTAAGCCGGTCAGTGAAGAACGCGCCCAATTCATCGCGGCTCACGGAGTAGTGCGACGCAAGATGATCCACCACTTGTTTGAGCAGCGCGCGCGGCCGTTCCAGTTCAGCGGCCACCGCGTCCACGAAGACTTGCATGGCGCGAAGTATGCGATGAGGCAAAGGCAATGCAACCGGGAAGCCCGCCGCCTGGGAATTTGTGGATATGCGCTGCGGCGGCAATCATTTAGTCTGCGGCTGGCAGAACTAATCTGGGTGGAGGTTTTGGGCTAGCAGCCATAGCGCAGTGATGCGGTTGGATCGAGAGCCAGCTCTCGCTTAGATAGCGCCTTATGTGGCTGTGGCGCTTGACACCCCCCCTCCCTCCGCTAACCTCCGCCCTCCGCTCCAGGCGGAAAACCGCGCGGTGCGCCGCGTCTGGAATCTTTTTTGAAGCCAAATTTAGCCTATGAAACGCCAGTATCAGCCCTCCAAGATCCGCCGCCAACGCCAGCATGGCTTTCGTGCCCGCATGGCCACGCGGGGCGGCCGCAAGGTGCTCCGCAACCGCCGCCGCACGGGTCGCAAGAAGCTTACCCCGGTGTGACGCTATGCCCGCCAGCCCGTCCATGCGGCTGACCCTCGGTGCTGTCCAACGCCTCAAGCAGACGCGCGATTTCGCCCGCCTCAAGGGCCAAGGCCGCCGCCTTGCGCGCGGCTGCGTCCTGTTAAATTGGGTCGAGCTCCCGGCCTCTGGCGCATCCCGACTCGGCGTAGTAGCGGCCAAACGCATTGGCAACTCGGTCGTCCGCAGCCGGGCCAAGCGGCTTCTGCGGCAGGCGTTTCGGATTCATCAGCACGACCTGTGTGTGCCCTCGGAAATCGTCCTCGTGGCCCGCGACTCGATTGCAGGCAAAGCGTTTGCCGAGGTGGAACGCGATTACCTCGCCGCGTTGCGCGTGGCCGGGCTGCTCAAGACATGAAACCATTTTCCAAAGGACAACCACGGATAAACCCGCATGACACCGTGAAAGCTGGCCGGGCGCAGAGGAATATTATCCCGTGAACGCCGCCCAACACATCCTTCTCTTCGTGCTGCGGCTTTACCGCTGGTTTGTCTCGCCCGTGCTAACGACTCTCTTTGGTGCGGCTTGTCGCTTCGAGCCGTCGTGCTCGGTGTATGCGACGGAGGCGGTGTGCCGACATGGAGCGGGGCGTGGTGGTTGGCTGGCGGTGAAGCGCCTCGCTCGTTGTCAACCGTGGGGTGGCTGCGGCTGCGATCCCGTCCCAGAGAAGGTTCCGGATTTTGGATTTTGGGTTTCGGGTGCGATGTCGAAATCAGCCGTGCCTCGGGCGTCATTTCCTACGCCCGCCGCTTCGCTGGCTCCGGAGACTCGCCCCACTTTTCCGCAGCTTGGCAGCAATCAATAGCCCCCTTTCATGGACCGTAAATCTGTCATCGTCCTCCTCGTTTCGTTCCTGCTCATTATCGGCTGGTTCGAGCTGGTCAAGATCATGTATCCGCCGCCGCCGCCCAAGTCGGCCGTCACGAGTACAAACACCGTGGCTGGTGCGACCAACGCCGCCGGGCCCGCGCTCACCACCCCTGTTCCCGGGGCGACGCAGTGGATGGCGCCGTCGGCCCAGGAGGAGTTGGTGGTATTCGAGACAGCGGACGTGAAATATACGTTCTCCTCGCACGGTGGGGGCTTAAAGCTCGCCGAGCTGAAGCGCTTTCCGAAGATCGTCGGCAACCGCAAAGTCACCGATTCCGCGCGCGTGGTGACGTTGAACACGAAGGCACCCGTTGCCGCGATGACGTTGTTGGGCGGTGACGCACTGCAGGGTGACGGATTGTTCGCACTAGCCAAGACGGACCAAGGCGTGCGGGCCGAAAAAATCCTCCCCACCGGCTTACGCATCGTCAAAGAGTTCAAGCCGGGCACGAACTACCTGATGCAAGTCAGCGTGTGGTTGGAAAACACCAAGGGCGAGCCGATTGTCGTGCCGGAGCAGCAGTGGGTATTCGCTACCGCCACACCCATCAACCCGTTGGACAAGGGGCAGTTGATGAAAGTGAGTTGGTTTGGGGACGGCAAGAGCGACGCGGTGGCGGAGACGTATTTTGAGAACGCGACACTCGGCTGCTTCCCCGGCACCAGGCGCACCGAGCACACGGTGGAGGGAAAGTTCGCGTGGGTCGCAGCGCAAAACCAGTTCTTCACCATGGCCGTTATTCCGAAAGAGTTGGCGGAGAAGGTATACACACGCCGTGTGGCGCTGCCGGCGCATGACCTGGCAGACGTTCCCAAGGGTGATACTGCTTTCGCCGCGCCGTTCGGCTTTCAGAGCTCGCTCGTTTACCCCGCCAAGGCGCTCCAACCTGGCGGAACAAACGCCATCCACCGCGATTTCACTCTTTATATCGGCCCGAAAGAATACCAACGGCTTGCTCGACTCGGGAATCAAATGAGCAACGAACTGGATCTTATCATGGATTATGGCGGGTTCTTTGGCTTCTTCGCCAAGGCACTGTTGCTCTCCATGAATGGCTTGCACGCCTTCGGCCTTAGCTACGCGTGGTGCATCATCGCCATCACCATCATCATCAAGTTGCTCTTCTGGCCTCTCACTGCGATTTCCACCCGCTCCATGAAGCGCATGTCCGAATTGCAGCCGCAGATGAAGGCCATTCAAGAGAAATACAAGGATGACCCAACTAAAATGAACCAAAAGACCATGGAGTTCATGCGTGAGAATAAGGTCAATCCCATGGCCGGTTGCCTCCCCATGCTTGTGCAATTCCCCGTATTCATTGGCTTTTACACCATGCTGCAAAGTTGCATGGAACTGCGCGGTGAAAGTTTCCTTTGGGCATACGACCTCTCGCAAGAGGACACCGTCGCCTACCTGCTGGGCTTCCCCATCAACCCGCTACCCATCCTCATGGCCGTGACCATGTTCTATCAGGCCAAGCTCACCCCGCCCTCCCCTGGCATGGACCCGATGCAGCAGAAAATCATGAAATACATGCCCATGATGTTTGTGGTCATCCTCTATCGATTCAGCGCTGCGCTCACACTTTACTGGACCGTCCAAAATCTGCTAACCATCCTGCAAACTAAACTCACCAAGATTCAGGACGACAAGAAAGCCGCCAAGCCGGAGCCAAAGCCGCAGAAATAATTCCGTTTCCTCTCTTTCCCTATGACCACCGAACCTAAAACCATACTAGCCGATTTAATTAACCACCTCGGCTTTACCGAGGCCACCATCACTGAGCAAAAACTCGACGACGGCGGTCTCTTCCTAGAAGTGCAGTGCGCCGAGTCCAACCGGCTTATCGGCCGGCATGGGCAGACCCTTGGCGACCTGCAATACCTGACCAATCGCATCGCCTTTAATCAGGACGATTGCGCCCCACGCATCACTGTTGACGTGGGTGGTTACCGCGCCGCCGCGCGCGAGGCGCTCATCAAGAAAGCCAAAGACGCGGCTGACAAGGTGCGCAAGTGGGGCGACATCGTCGAACTCGAGCCAATGAACGCTTACGATCGTCGCGTGGTGCATCAAGCCCTGCGAGAAGACCCCGACATTGAGACCCACAGCGTGGAAGTCGAAGGCACCGACAAGAAGGCGATGCTCTTGCGTCCGAAGCGAAAGGAGTGAACTTGATTGGCATGGAACTGCCCCGCACGTTCGAACTGCCCGACTCTGTCTCCGAGTGGGACGACAAGCTTTACTTCACTTTCCTGCAAGACCATCAGTTTGGGTACCAGACCATCTTGGATGACCTCAAGGCGCGCGGTCAGGAGCAAACGGCCGAATACGCGCACTGGTTCGAGCAGTTCAAGACTGTGGAGCGTTACCTCGCTCGCGACTTCAACCGCCGCTATCACCAAGGCTGACGTAGGCAAGCGCAGGCAGTTTGGAATATCTGGCTGCTGGAAGCGGCTGGACAACTATCCGTCTCGGCATGTCGCCCGATCGCCAGCCTGATGGCACCCTGCCCACGCGCGGGGCATTGTCCCAGCCGACGAACCGTTTCGTGGCGACTGCGCGGGAGCGCAACCCGGAGTTCGACGATGCCGAGGAACCGCTGCCCCACACGCAGTTCCTGCCAGATCGTTCGCTCACGGCCATCGCCTGGAATGACAGCCCGGATATCGGATTCCGCGCGAGCCTCAATCCCTATCGCGGCTGCGAGCACGGCTGCATTTACTGCTACGCTCGACCTACGCACGAATATCTCGGCTTCTCCAGCGGCTTGGACTTCGAGACGCGCATCATGGTCAAGGAGCGTGCACCGGAGTTGCTGCGGGCGGAACTGGCGTCCGCCAAGTGGGAGCCGCAAACCATCGCTCTAAGTGGCGTGACGGACTGCTACCAGCCAGTCGAACGGAAGTTAGAACTCACCCGCCGCTGTTTGGCCGTGCTGGCAGAGTTCCGGAACCCAGTGGGCATCGTGACAAAAAACCGGCTCGTCATCCGGGACCTTGATCTTTTACAGGAACTCGCCCGGTACCACGCCGCCGTGGTGTTCATCTCACTCACCACGCTGACTCCGGAGTTGCGCCGCGTGATGGAGCCGCGCACGTCGCCACCCGCCGCGCGCCTCGCGACGATCCGCGATCTCGCCAGGGCGGGCATCCCAGTGGGTGTGATGACCGCACCGATGATTCCCGGGCTAAACGACCATGAGCTCCCGCAGCTATTAGCAGCAGCTGCAGATGCAGGGGCGCGCTTCGCGGGCTACGTCACCTTGCGCCTGCCCCACCAGAACAAGGCGCTGTTCGAGCAATGGCTGGGGGAGCATTTTCCAGCACGGAAGGATAAAGTAATCGCCGGCATTCGCGCCGTGCGCGCGGGCGAGCTCAACGACCCCAAGTTTGGCGCACGAATGCGTGGCAGCGGCCGCCGCGCAGATCAGATTGAGCAGTTGTTTGAGGTAGGTTGCCGTAAGGCGGGGCTCAACCGGGAGGAATTGCGACTCTCGACTGCGGCCTTCCGCCGGCCTGGTGGCGTGCAGATGGAACTGCTTTGACCCGGTAAACCCCTTACATGGCCGCTGTGATCTGGCCGGCAATTTCCTCGCCGATGGCCAGGGCAGCCGTTGCGCCGGGGCTTGGCGCGTTGAGCACGTGCAGCGCGTTGCGCCGGGCGAGGAGGTGAAAATCTTGCACCAGTGTGCCATCGGGCGACATCGCTTGTGCGCGCACGCCTGCGCCGCCGGGCGCGAGGTCGCTTTCGCGAATTTCAGGGACAAGCCGCTGGAGCGACTCGCAAAATAGCCGCTTGCTAAAACTGCGCTTGAGCTCCTCCCAACTCATGCGCTTGTGTCGGCCGAGAAAATTCCACAGCCCGCCAAAAGTCAGGATGTCCCATAGATCGCTCACGCGCAGGTCCGTCTTCTTGTAACCTTCACGAGCGAAGGCCAACACGGCGTTCGGCCCAGCTTCGATACCGCCGTGAATCATGCGAGTGTAGTGCACCCCGAGGAACGGGAACTGCGGGTCGGGCACGGGGTAAATCAAGTGTCGCACGAGATGCTCGCGATCTTTCCGCAGCTGATAGTATTCCCCCCGAAACGGTACGATGCGCACCTCGCGGCGTTCGCCGGCTAGTTCGCTTACGCGGTCGCAGTGCAGGCCAGCACAGTTCACGATGAAATCGCCCGCGAACTCACTCCCCGTAGTTTCCACCAGCCAGCCTGAGCCGGACGCCCGCAGCGCCGTCACGCGCGCGGAAGTCACGACGCGGTGGCCGGCCTTGGTGATGAGCCGCTGCATGGTCGCGCAAACTTTTGCGTAATCCACGATGCCTTCCTGTGGGACGTGTAAGGCAGCCACGCCGCCGACGTGCGGCTCGATCTCGCGCATCTGCTCCGGCCCGAGCCAACGCAATCCTTGCAGGCCATTCTTAGCTCCGCGTTCGTGCAAATCCCTGAGCCGTGTGACCTCGGTGTCATCCACGGCCACGACGAGCTTGCCGCACACGTCGTGCGGGATGTCGTGCTCACGGCAAAAAGCGGTCATCTCCGCGATGCCGCTGACCGCGAGTCTGGCCTTGAGCGAGCCGGGTTTGTAGTAAAGGCCGCAGTGCAGCACGCCGCTGTTGTGCGTGCTCTGATGCCGGCCCACTTCAGGCTCCTTCTCGAGCAGGGTGATGCGCGCATCCGGTAGCCGGCCCGCGAGCTTGAGGGCGGTGCCCATACCTACAAGACCACCGCCGATAATGAGGAAATGCTTGCCAGACACGACGAGCAGAGAGTGCGAATGCGCTGTGCCGGTGGCAAGCTTGTGTGCCAGCCGCCCTTAATTCTGCCGGGTGATTTGAAGGGAGCTGAGATCGAACCAAGCGCGACCCTTTTCGGCCCGCAATTCGCAGACCAGGACGACCTCGGTGGAGGGCGCGGACACCTCAAACTCATAGGAGATTTTCTTCCAGTCGTTGTCCCCGCTGACTTGGTTGGGCCGGTTGGAGCCGGAAATGCGTAGGCCTGCGCCCTCGCCGGTCGGTTCCTTGAGCGGCACGACATCCTTGGTGGCGATCTTGCCCTCGAAGCGGTATTTGCCCGCGTCCAGCAGCACCCGCGTCCGCCACGAGGCGACGACGCGGTTGGGCTTTTCGAGATTGATCTCCAAGGCCTTCACGCCGCCCCGGTCGGCCTCGCCCAGCTTGGATTCCCCCGAATCCAACTGTGGCTCCCACTTGCCGATCTTGAGCACGCCGTTGGCGTCGGGCTTGACCGGCTTGGGCGGCGCGATGCCCACCTGCTTCTGGATGCCTGCGATGCGGGCGAGGAGCCGGTTGTTCATGTCCCGGGTGGTGTTGTCGAAGTTCTTTGCCGCGCCTTCGTTCATCTCGGCCAGCACCGGCCGGACGCGGGCGTGGACCTTGGCGGTCTCGTTGGTGAGGAACTCGGCGGTGAAGACGTTGGTGAGCAGGTAGCCCACCCGGTCGCGGTAGAGTTGCTTCGTCTGCGGAAGCTGCCACAGGGCGCTGGTGACCATGCCGCCCATGCTGTCGAAGACGGGAAAGTTCGGGTCGCCGAACATCTGGTCCATGCCGGAGGCGAGGAAGTGAACCTTGGAGCTGCCCGCCGGTATGAGCAGTCGGTAGTTGTTGCGGTTACGCGCGTAGCCATCCCAGTGCGCGGTCATCATCTCCAAGGCCACGACCGAGAGGAAATGGTCGATGGCCAGAGTTTCTTCCAGCCGGGCGGCGCGCTTGGCGAGGTCGGGTTCGCGGCAGGCGGCGACGAGTCCCTTCAGGTCGGCTTGATCATTTGTGCCCTGGCCAATTTTGCGGTCCTTGCGCTGGTCAATGTCCGCGCAGAAACCGCCATCGTAGAAGGTGCCCGCCTTGCTGCCGAAGTGATTGCGCATGAACTGCGTGTCAAAGCCCTCCTTGAGCACGTAGAAGCCCAGGTCACGGCCATTGAGCCAGACGCGGGCGTGCGAGACACGTGGCGAAGGCACGCCGCCGGCGTTGAAGAGGGCGGAGGCAAGATATTCGTTGAGGTAGGTGCCGTCCTGCACCGAGTTGTTGAGGTGGATCTTGTCCAGGCCGTGGAACTTTTGTTTCTCGCGGTATTTGTCGAAGTTCAACGTGAGGGCCGGCCGGTCGTTGACGGGGCGGAAGCTGCCAGCCGCGCCCTTGAGGTGGATGCCCACGTCGTGGAAGATGAAGTCGTCCCCCTCGCGCACAGTGCAGCGGACATAGCTGCGCTGGTCCTTGTTGAGCTTGGTGAGTTCCGCCGGGGCAATTTCAATCCGGAGCTTGGGGATGATCCCTTGACGGAAAAAGACGTTGTCGGGAGCCTCCGTATGACTGCTGGCGGCCGGGCTGCCGAGCGCGCTCAGCACGGCTAACACCACGGCACCAAGCCTAGCAAGCCGGCAGTGGGTGGGGTTGGGGGCTAACAAGCGCACCGTATAATGACTTTGGACTCAATCGCCTTGTTCGAAAGTATGGGACAAAGATTGCGCCCTGCAAGCCAGCGGTGCAAGGCCTCGCTCATTTCAAACCCAAAGATACGGTTGGCAATCGCTTTGATTTGTGCGATAAAAATTTTGGTGATTGCACGAGTTTATCTCATGAAAATTCTGTTAGCGCTTTCCTGTGCCGGTGTGCTGGCTTGTGGGGTTGGTTGCGGCCAGTCTCAGTCCTCTGCTGGCCATGGCCGCGGCGGGCATCATCACGAGCCGCCGCATGGCGGTACGGCCATTGACCTCGGTAATGAAGCTGCGCATCTGGAGTTTGTACTCGATGCGGCAGCGGGCAAACTCACCTGTTATGTGCTTAAGCCGCACATGAGCGGTTCCCAACGCATCACGCAGGAGACGCTGGAATTGGCCGCCACGGTGGCGGGCAAGCCGGAGACCCTTACTCTGAAGGCCGTTGCCAATGCCGCCACTGGCGAGCAGGCGGGGGACTCCTCTCAGTTCGAGGCGCAGGCGGACTGGCTCAAAACAGCCAAAAGTTTCGATGTGGAGCTAAAGAAGATTAGCGTGCGCGGCAAGGATTACAGCGCATTAAAATTTAACTTTCCGAAGGGGGTCACTCCGGAGCCCGTCAAAAAGTAAACCGAACCATGAACCCGAAGCACGTTCTCAACCTCGCCGCCCTCGCTGCTGTTGGTTTCTTCGCCACCGCCGCTGAGCCTGATAAGTCCGGCAAGGCGCTGGTGCGCGGTGCGCCGATCCAAAAGCTCACGCCGGGCCTCGTTCAGACGAAAGTCGCCCCTACTAATGCGCCCGCTGCGCTCGGCGCCGTGCAAAAAGACGGCGAATATCTCATCGTTGGCTTCGACCGCCTTGCAACTTTTAACTACGACATTCCTGACGATGCCCCGGCCGCAACCAACACCCCCACCCCGAGCACGCCGCCCAAAGAGCAGATTCCTCCCACCGTCAAGGCCTTCGACAAGCAGCGCGTGGCGCTCAAAGGCTTCATGCTCCCGTTGAAGGTCGAAGGCGGGTTAATCACCGAGTTGCTCATCATGCGCGACCAGTCCATGTGTTGCTATGGCACGGTGCCCAAGATCAACGAGTGGGTCAGCGTGAAGATGACCGGCAAGGGCGTGAAGCCCATCATGGACCAGACCGTGACGCTCTACGGCAAGCTCCATGTCGGCGAAATCCGCGAGAATGGATATCTCGTCGGCATTTACCAGATGGATGGCGAAAAGCTTACCGGCCCACTGGATCTTTGAGCCGACCGTACCAAGGCCGTCAGGCGCGCGCAGAAATTTCCAGCATACGCTCCATGGGAACCCTTGCTTGGGTGATTATCTCGGGGGGCAAGTCAAGTTGCGGCGCGCGGCGCGCCATGCAGTCTCGCAGCTTTTCCAAAGTGTTCATCTTCATGTAGCGGCATTCACTGCACCGGCAGGTGTCCGTAGGCATTCTCAGCACATCAAAAACGGGCGCGCAGAGAAATTCCTTGCCGGGACACTCCTTTCGCATCCGGTGGATGATTCCCGACTCGGTAACAATGACAAATCGCCGCGCTGGGTCGCTCTTGCAAAACGTCACCATCCTCTCGGTCGAGCAAACAGCGTCGGCAAGTTGTCGGACCTCGCGCAGGCTTTCGGGATGGACGACAATCTTCGCATCGGGATACGCGGCACGGGCACGAAGAATCTGATCGCGCTGGAATTCAACGTGCGCGTAACAGTTGCCGCGCCAGAGCGTCATCGGCCGGCCGGTCTGCTCCATGACCCACTGGCCGAGGTTTTCGTCGGGCACAAAGAGGAGGTCGCGGTCCGCTGGTGCAGCGCGGACGATTTTCTCCGCGTTGCCACTGGTCACGATTACGTCGCTCAACGCTTTCACAGCCGCCGAGCAGTTGATGTAGGCGATGGTGTAGAAATTGGGGTTGGTGGCCTGGAGCTTCTCCAGTTCGGGCGCGGGGCAACTGGCTTCCAGCGAGCAGCCGGCGTCGCGGTCGGGCAGCAGGACGAGCTTGCTGGGGTTGAGAATTTTCGCCGTCTCGGCCATGAAGTGAACACCGCAGAAAACGATCACGTCCGCGCTGGTGCTCGCCGCCTGCTGCGCGAGGCCCAGAGAGTCGCCCACGAAGTCTGCCACGTCCTGAATCTCTGGCACTTGGTAGTTATGCGCGAGGATGACAGCGTTGAGGCGGCGCTTGAGCACAAGGATTTCAGCGGACAGTTCGGCAGTCTCGGTGGGTGGGCGGGGTGCGCGGGCGGTGGGCAGCGTAAAGTCGGCCCCCCGCGGCTGTGCTTCAGCCAGATCTATCATGAAGCGACGCTACCGCGCGGTCACGACAGCGTCAACGCGTCCAGTTGAAGGGCGCAAGAACCATTTGCCCGTATCGCTCGCTTCCGGCACAGTCTTAACAGTTGTAATCGCTGCCATGAGCCACACGACCAGCTATCTGCAATCCCTTCCCACGCTGCTTGATGCCGACATCAGCACGCTGGTGAACTACATCGTCCACGACTCAGTGCAGGCGGGGGCGAGCGACATCCATTTCGAGCCGTGGCAAGAATCCATGGCTGTGCGCATCCGTGTCGCCGGCCAGTTGACCGAGATGATCCACTTACCCAGTGAACTGCGGGAAAGGATTTCCGGTCGCTTTAAGGTTATGGCCAACATGGCTTCCCATCTCACAGGCGTTCCACAGGACGGCAAGGTCAACATGGGTCCAGAGTTCGGCAACGCTCAGCTCCGTGTCTCCATTTTTCCCACCATGTTGGGCGAGAAAGTAGTTTGCCGTATCTTCGATCCAACCTCGCGGTCCTTCGACATCGACAAGCTGGGGCTGGATCCGGATACCAAGGAGAAGTTCATTCAGCTCGTCAACAAGCCCAATGGCCTCATCCTGCTCACCGGCCCAACCGGCTCCGGCAAGACCACGGCCATTTATAGCGCGCTGCATTACCTGCTCGCCAAGCATGGTACCGCCGTCAGCATCGCGTCGGTCGAAGACCCGGTGGAGGTGCCCATCCCAACCGTAAGCCAGGCGCAGTTGAATCCGGCGCAGGACTTCACCTTCGCCAGCGCCCTCCGCTCGCTCATGCGACAAGATCCGCAGATCATCATGGTAGGCGAGATTCGCGACCCAGAGACAGCCGGCATCGCCGTGCAAGCGGGGCTCACTGGGCACATGGTCATTAGCACTGTTCATAGCGGCACCACGGCGGGCGTCTTCGCCCGCTTAATAAACATGGGCATTGAGCCATTCCTGCTGGCCTCGTCTATCCTTGGCGTGATGGGCGTGCGGCTGGTGCGAAAAAACTGCGCCTTCTGCGCCATCCCTTACGAACCGGAGGCCGCGCTGCTTAAGGCTCTGACGCAGGAGCAGATCGATAACGCCTCCTTCCGCAAAGGCTCTGGTTGTGCGGAGTGCAATGACACCGGTTACAGCGGCCGGTTCTCCATTACCGAGCTGTTACAGGTGGGCGATATAGTTCGCGACGCCGTGATGGAGAAGAAGCCCACCAGGCTCATCCAGCAAATCGCCGTCGAGCAAGGCATGCGCACGCTCTGGCAAAACGGTCTTGCCCGCGTGCTTGCCGGTGAGACGACGTTGGAGGAAGTCGCCCGCAAGGTGGCGTCGGATCAGATTTAACCTTCTTGGACTGCACCGACAGAGCGCAGCGGCGACGTTACTTTTTCTATCTGAGTAGTGACTAGTGTGTGCAGCAAAGTCTGCTTCGCGTGAGCCAAAGCAACATCGCCGCTTTCCTCGTCCCTGCAATCCAAGACACGAACGGCCTTGCCGCGCCTTCGTGATTCCGTCTTCGCCCATCTCCGGTTAAATTTTTCTCGTGCTCCTGCACCTCATCCTCGCCGCGCTCGCGCTCCTAAGCCTCACCATCACGCTCTGGCAGTGGCTCGCCGCGCGGTGTTTCCCGCTACACCAGCGCGCGGCGGAAACTTCGTTTGCCCCCGGCGTCACGTTGTTCAAGCCGCTCAAGGGCCTAGACCCCGAAACGCGCGGCTGCCTCGCAAGCTGGTTCAAGCAGGACTACCTCGGCCCAGTGCAACTCCTCTTCGGCGTCGCGGATGAGAAGGATCCTGTCGGCGAAGTTGTTCGCCAGCTTATCGCCGAACACCCGCAGGCAAATGCTCAACTAGTCGTCTGTGCCGAACAGTTTGGCCCGAACGCCAAAGTCTCGACGCTCACGCACCTAGAACGCCTTGCGCAGCACGACCACTTCATCGTTAGTGACGCCGACACGCTTGTGCCGACGGACTTCTTGGCGCAGGTCGTGCAGCCGCTGCGCGACCCTCAGGCTGGCCTCGTGAACTGCTTCTATGCGCTCGCCAATCCGACCACACCCGCGATGCAATGGGAGGCCGTGGCTGTTAATGCGGATTTCTGGAGCCAGGTACTCCAATCGCGCACGCTCAAACCGCTGGATTTCGCTCTCGGGGCGGTGATGGCCACGCGCCGGCAGCAGCTCGATGAAATTGGTGGCTTCCGTGCACTGGCGGACCACCTCGCGGATGATTACCAGCTCGGCAACCAAATCGCTCGGCGTGGTTACCGCATTGAGCTGTGCCCTGTGGTGGTTGAGTGCCGTGAGCACGTGCAAGGCTGGCGCGACATCTGGGCGCACCAACTTCGTTGGGCGCGCACTATCCGTGTCTGCCAACCCGTGCCGTATTTCTTCAGCATACTGAGTAATGCGCTGTTGTGGGCAGTTGTATGGTTTGTTGCCAAGCTGGGTTCACAAAGTGCTTTGGCCGAGATGGCACTCCCGTTGCTAGTTGCGGTAGCACTGCGGATCCTGATGACGGCCGACCTAGTTACGCGCATCACATCCAATGCTTACACGCTTCGTGCGGGCTTGTACGTTGTGTTGAAAGATCTCCTTCATGTCCCCATTTGGGGGCTGGCGTTCCTTGGAAACACCGTCGTCTGGCGTGGCCGGCGGCTCCGCGTCCTTCCCGGGGGCAAGCTCATGTCATGCGCGCAAAACTAAGCCTTGAGCAGTCTTGGGCTGTGGTCGTAAAGCGCCAAGCACTCTGATTTCTGCGTTGAAATGAAGATTCGCTTAAACAGGATCGTTTGCATGTCGATGCCTCCGGAGATGCGTCCTGAATACAAACATTCTTTTGACTCGTTTCTCAAATTAGATAGTGTGCCTATGATTGAAAGAGCTCGTAAGCCTCGTTTTCAGCTTCGCTTTGGCGTTTTCGCACTTGGCGGGTTTAGCAATGCCAGCGCGGCAACTCTGCGAGGCTCCGGTGGCCTGCAGTTGCGGCGACTCCGGTTGTTGCATGGCAGCGGCAGATTCCACGCCCGTTCCGGTGATTCCCGCGCCCGCAAGCGAATCCGCGCGCGGACAGTTGCTGGCGTCACTTCCGTTGACCACGCAGTTCCAAACGCTGCGCCCATCCGCTTTAGCAGAGTACGACTTTTTCCCTGCCCTGCCTGTCCCCGCTTCGGTGCCGCTGTTTGTTTGGCATTGTAGCTACCTCATCTAATTCGCGCCGCCCAGTCGCAGTGTGTCCACGTATCCCGTTGGGACGCGTGTGATTTTTCCTTGGGCCGTCCTCCGATCGCGAATTTATGAAAACCATTTTTTACCAAAATCCGGAGCATCAAATCCGAGTTCCAAAAGAAAACCGAAACCCAAAACCTAAAGCGTGGCGTCGAGTAAGTCGGCAGCTTGCGATTTATTCCGCACCGCCGTCGCAACTCGATTCTGCCCGCGGATTTCGGATCTCAGGTTTGCTCTCAGCATTGATCATTGTCTGCCTAGGCACGGTTGGTCTTTCTGTCATGGCCGCCGCGCCGGGGACAGGCTCCAATGCGGTCTCCGTCACGCCGACACTGCTGGCGGGACTATTCGCCGAGGCGCGCACTAACAACACCAGCTTGCGCGTAGCCGAGGCGCGCGTGGCCGCCAGTCAGCGAGCCATTGAGACCGTGCGGTCATGGGAAGACCCACGCGTGAACTTTGGCGGGCTGATTGGCCCGGCGCGTCGCATGCCCAGCCAGGACGGCGACTTGATTTATGGCGTCGAGCAGCAACTGCCGCTTTGGGACCGGCCGCGCCTGAACCGTGCAATCCTCGTGGCCGGTTCGCAGACCGAGGCCACAGAGGCCGCGTTGCGCGAGACGCAGCTCCGCCGCGACATGACGCGGTCGTTACTGCGGTTAGCGCTGAGTCATCGTAACGCAAGCTTCCTGACCAACGACCTCGAATGGCTGGCCGCGCTGATCGGCTTGCAGGAGGAACGGTTTCGCGCCGGCCTTGGTCTACAAACGGAACTGCTCCAATTACAAAACGAGAAAAGCCGCCGCGCCGATGCCATCCGCACTGAGCACAGTCGACGTCGCACTGAGGACGCGGCGTTGAACCGCCTCTTGGGCCGCCCGCTGGAAGCGCTGTGGCCGGTGGTGGAGCTGCCGGTTTTGGCCGCGCCGATCGCGAACTCGTCGGCGCTGGCTGATTACGCCGCGACGAACGAGCCGCGCCTTAAGGTGCTGCGCCAAGCCCGGGCGCAGGCTGAAGCGGTGACGCGACTCACCGAAACGCTGCGGCGGCCCGACGTGAGTTTCGGCATCACCGGCCGCCAATATACTGGGGACGGTGGCCTGCGTGAGGGCATGTTTAGCGTCAGCCTCAATCTACCTTGGTGGAACGCACCCAAGTATCGCGCCGACCTGCTCCGCGACGAGGCCAAAGTCCGCACCATTGAGGCGGAAATAGCTGACTATGAAACCAGCGTGCGCGAGGAAATCCTGCGGCTTACTTTGGCCACCGACACGGCGCATCGCGAGGCGGTGCTCTACCGCGACGAAATCCTCCAGCGCACCCAGCAGGCGATGGCTTCGCATCAGGCAATGTGGGAGGGCAACCGTGGCGCGTTGCGCGATGTGTTAGACGCCCGGCGCGCCTATTTCGAAGCCCAACTTATGCGGGATCGCGCCATCGTAGAGCAGCATCTCGCCCTCGCAGACCTCGCTGCCTTGTGCGACCTGCCGGATTACTTCCAACTCGCTCGTTTGCTCATGCAACTCAAGTCAGCGTCGCAGCACCTGTATCCGGCTGCCTCTGCTCCCGCTCCATGAAATAATCCTAAAACCCTCATTGGTATGAACGCCAAATCTCCCTTTGCCCTCGTCGCCACCGCTGTGCTTGCTGCGTTGGGTGGTTGGTTTGCTGCGAGTCACTTTCGCGGCGACCACCAGTTCGCTACCGGGCCCAAGTCAGATTCCCTTGGCCGCAAGGTCCTGCATTACCAGAGTTCGATGCACCCGTGGGTGAAGTCGGACAAGCCGGGCAAGTGCACTGTTTGTGGCATGGATCTAGTACCGGTCTTCGAAGGACAGCAGGGTTTTGCGCTGGATCCCGGCACGGTGAGTCTTAGCAGCAATGCCATTCAAGCTCTTCATCTTCAGACCGTTGCCGCGCGTCGGTTACCGCTGGCCCGCACGCTCCGTGTGGCTGGGACAATCGAGGATAACGATACAAAGCGCCGGCGGCTAACGGCCTACGTCGAGGGCCGCATTGAAAAGTTGTACGTCAATCACCTCGGTGCGGAGGTGAAAGAAGGCGAGCCGTTAGCGATGCTTTATAGCCCGACGCTCTTAAACGCTGAGCGCGAATACACGCTGCTCTTCCGCCAGAACCAGATGGCGCATAACAACACGCTTACAGCCGATCACAAACGCTTGATGGCCTCCGCCGAGCAACGCTTGTTGCGTTACGGGCTGACACCCGCGCAGATCGCGCAACTACCGTTTAAGTCCGAGACCAATCATCTTACCGAAATCCTTGCCCCGATGAGCGGAACCGTGGTGGAGCGCGAGGTTTACGAGGGTCAATTTGTGAAGGAAGGTGACAAGCTCTTCGAACTCGCTGACTTCCTCACCATGTGGTTCCAATTTGACCTCTATGAACGCGACCTCACTTGGGTGCGCGTCGGACAGCAGGTCGAAATCACTGTGCCCAGCGTGCCGGGAAAGAAGTTCGTCGCCGCCATCATGTTCATCGACCCGAATCTCAACGACACGACCCGTACCGCGCGCGTGCGCGTCGAGTTGCAGAACCCGCTCATCACCGTGCAAGGCCGTGCGCGTCGTGAGCTACTCCACAAGACCTTCGCCGAGGCCGTCGTGAGCATCGACTCGCCCGAAGTCCTCGCGCTCCCGCGCACAGCTGTGCTTCACACCGGCAATCGCGTGGTGGTTTATGTGGATAAGGGCGGCGGCGCTTACGAGCAACGCCGCGTGAGGCTCGGGCGGACGGGCGACGAGCACTGGGAAATTCTTGACGGAGTAAAAGAAGGCGAGCGCATCGTAACCACCGGCAATTTATTAATAGACGGGCAAGCGCAACTCAACTTGCAGGCTGCCGACACTGAAGAGTCCACTGCGCCCACAGCGTTTCCAGCCTCTCTGCACACGCAAACACTTCCGCCCGGAGTGAAGCCCTATCCGCTCGCGGTATGCATCGTCGGCGGCAAGAAACTTGGCTCGATGGGCGTACCGATAACGCTGATCTATCAGGGTCAACAAGTAATGTTTTGTTGCATTGGTTGTCAGCCCGAGTTCGAGAAAGACCCAGCCAGGTTCCAACAGAAAATTTTGGCGCTCCCGTCGAGTGCCGCTTCCGAAAACCAAAACATACAAAAACAATGAAAGTCATATCCGCACTCCTCATCACCACCCTTGCTGTCACTGTCCTCGTTGGCTGTGACAAGAAGGAACCCGCCGCGCCCAAAGCCGACGCTCCCAAGACCGAAGCCCCGAAGTCCGGCGCGGATGCGAAGACCGCCGCGAAGCCCTACCCGCTCGACGTCTGCATCGTCGCCGGCGAGAAGCTCGGCTCGATGGGCAAGCCGCA
>VHDH01000021.1 GCA_016871445.1 Verrucomicrobiota bacterium
TGAAGGTGGACGGGGCCAAAGCACGCGTCTCATTCAAGAGCGCCGAGGGGGGCCTCAAGTCGCTCGATGGCAAGCCGTTGACATGGTTCACTATCGCCGGCGCGGACAAAAAGTTCGTCGTGGCCCACGCAGAGATTTCCGGCGACAGCGTCATTGTTAGCTCCCCAGAGGTGAAAAAACCAGTGGCAGTGCGCTTCGGCTGGGATCAAATCGCCGAGCCCAACCTCGCCAACGCTGCTGGCCTCCCTGCCTCGCCCTTCCGCACGGACAAGTGGACGGATGGGACCATGCCAGCGGTCGTAGTTCCCGCCCCACCCGGCAAGAAGTGATCGGCCGTGCGTCGCCCTCTGCGCGCTGCCCGTGGCCGCGTGAAGCGGTGTCACCCACCCCCCTCCCAATCCCGATCCACTAATAGGTCAATCGGCATTGTCCGCGGCGCCGCCGATCGCCCGCGCTTGCCCAGCGGGCCGACTTCCGCCGACACTCGCGCCCATGCCGCTGCGCATCGTCTTCATGGGCACGCCAGACATCGCGTGTCCGACGCTCCAAGCCCTCGCCACGTCGCCTGACTTGCAGGTCGTCGGCGTCATCGCGCAGCCGGACAAGCCGCGCGGTCGCGACCTCAAGCTCCAGCCGCCGCCCGTCAAGGAACTCGCGCTTCGCCTAGGCCTGCCCGTGCTTCAGCCCGAACGGGCGCGGAACGAAGCCTTCCTTGCGCAACTCCGCGAGTTGCGCCCCGATCTCGTCGCCGTGCTGGCCTACGGCCAGATCCTGCCTCAAGCCCTCCTCGACATCCCGCCGCACGGCTGCCTCAACGTCCACACCTCCCTCCTCCCGCGTTGGCGCGGCGCGGCCCCGATCCAGTGGGCCATCCTCGCAGGCGACGCCGCAACCGGCGTGACCATCATGCGCATGGACGCGGGCCTCGACACCGGCGGCATCCTGGCCACGCGCGCCACGCCCATCGCGCCCGACGACAATGCGCAAACCCTCCATGACCGGCTCGCCACGCTCGGGGCGGAACTTCTCTTGCAGACGCTCCCGCGTTATGTCAGCGGTGAAATCCCACCGCTCCCGCAGCCCGCCGAGGGCGTCACCCACGCGCGCAAGCTGACCAAGGACGATGGCCGCCTCGACTGGTCGCAGCCCGCCGCCGTGCTCCACCGCCGCCTGCGCGCCTTCACCCCGTGGCCCGGCACGTTTACCTTCCTCTCCACGCAGCCCCGACCGCTGTTGCTGAAAGTCTGGCGCGCAGAAATCACTGACCGGCAATCGCCGTCCCCAACGCCCGGCACAATCCTAGCCGCCGACAAATCAGGCCTCGTTGTCGCCTGCCGCGAGGGCGCGCTGCGACTGCTGGAGGTTCAGAAAGAAGGCAGCCGCCGCCTGCCCATCGGCGAATTCCTCGCCGGCCATCCACTGACGGAACTCGCGCGGCTTGGGTGACCTGTGGGTCGTGAGTCTGCGAATCGCTTGCCTCAATCCTCTGGGCGCTCGCCATGCGGGGCCATCTTGACCAGCTTGGGATTGAACTGGCCAAGAGTTTCTACAAGGTCGCTTTGCGCGGCCATGACTTGGTGAATATTTTTATAAACCATCGGCACTTCGTCGAGGCCGGCGCTGATGAGGTGGACGCCGGCTTCTTTGAGGACGCGGTTCACTTTATGCCACTCGAAGGTCTCATTAGCTTTCTTGCGGCTCATCACTCGGCCCGCGCCGTGCGAGGCGGAATTTAATGAGCCGACCCCACCTTTGCCGCGCACGATGAAGCCGGGCGATGCCATGGACCCGGGAATGATACCCAGAACACCGGCCCCGGCCGGGGTGGCGCCTTTGCGGTGAACGACGAGGTCGCGCTCAACGCGGTTGATGAGGTGGCGTTCCTTCCACGCGAAGTTGTGGTGGTTTTCGAGGTCGAGGAGGACTTGAAGGCGGAGGTGCTCGGCAATGTGCTGGTGAATGAGGGCGTGGTTAGCGGCAGCGTAACGGCCCATGAGTTCCATGGCGGCCCAGTATTCCTGACCCTCGGCGGAGTCGAGAGTGAGCCAAGCGAGGTGTTTGTGTTCCTTGGGCAGCTCGGGGTGACGGTCCATCGCGAGCTTGCTGTAGTGGTCGCAAACCGCTGCGCCGGTGCCGCGACTGCCGCTGTGAGTGAGGAGGGCGACGTATTCACCGGGCGGGAGATCGTGGATTTTTTCGCGCGCGGTAAAAACGCCAAATTCAACGAAGTGATTGCCGCTGCCACTGGTGCCGAGTTGAGACCAAGCGCGCATTTTGTTCTGCTTGGTCACGGGGCTGACAGACCAATCGGCGTCGAGGACTTCGTGTTTGCGGACATTCTCGAAGCGCGCGCCGACGCCAAAGCGGGTTTCGTCTTCGATGGCCTTGATGAGGCGCTCGCGCTTGCGGTCCAGCTCGCGCACGGGAAGGTCGAGCACGGTCATCTTCATGCGGCACGCGATGTCCACGCCGACGGCGTAGGGGATGACGGCGTTGTCGGTGGCGAGGACGCCGCCGATGGGCAGGCCGTAGCCGACGTGGGCATCGGGCATGAGCGCGCCGGCGACGGAGACGGGGAGCTGGCAGGCGCGGGCCATTTGGTTGATGGCTTCGGGTTCGAGGCCGTCGCCCCATTGCTGCCACGGGGCGGGGGCGGCGGTAATGGGGCGGGGCGATTTGAGCAAGGCTTTGGCAAATTCGCCACGCAAAGAGTCAGTGGTGAAGTCCGCCGGGACACGGACAACGGCCTCGACGGCGGCAGGGAGTTGGGTTTTATCGCCGCCGCGGAGGACGAAGTTGGCGATGAACTCCATGGCACGCCGAGTGGCTTCGCCGGGCGGGACACCGAGGGCGATGAGGTTTTTGGTGTTCATGAGCCGAGGCCTAAGCAAGGTAGCGAACGGCGTCTGGGACGAAAGATTTCTTTCGTGGGACAACTCGCTAGCTCGGCCAGTTGTTGGTGAGTCTTCCAGGCAGCCCATGGCATGAATAGAGGTGAGTCAGTGTGGACTTCGCCTAAAGCTGCCGTGCCAAACGACTCAAGACCGAGCGATTGATTTAAAGGGGCCTAAAAGGTCTGCAGGCGGCGGGCTTGGAATCAAAGAGGAGCTGTTCGTTTAGCGCAAAAATTGCGCGCTTTAAGGCTTTTGAGCAGTGCTTGCCCGAGATTAACAGGTTTGGCTTAGAATTCTGCGGAAAAACAGCAAAGTCGCCTGGCACAGACCTTGCTTTAATAATTACAAATCTGCGGCCGCCACGCGGGCGCAACTGTCAACACAACAGCCAAACCACCAGAACACTATGAAAAGACTAGCCCTCGTTGCCGCCGCGATCATCGCGCTCGGCAACCTCACCAGCACCGCCACCGCTCAGGTCCTCCAACGATTCAACCCCGAAGACATGCGCGCGCGCATGGCCGAAGGCCTCCGCACGCTCCTCGAAGTCAAAAATGAAGACGAGTGGAAGCTCATTTCCGCCCGCCTCGAAAAGGTCCGCGAAGCCCGCGACAAGATGAATTCCTTCAGGGGCGACTTCCGCCTGCTTTTTAATGTGGGCCGTGAAGGCGGCGGCGATCAGAACCGTGGCGGTGACCAAGGCCGTGGCGGTGACCAAGGCCGTGGCGGTCCCGGCGGCCGTGGCCCCGGCGGATTTGGCGGCGGCACCCCGAACCCGGATTCCGAAGCCTTCTCCAAGGCCGTGCAAAACAAAGCCCCAACCGACGAACTCAAGCAACGCATGGCCCGCTATCGCGACGCCCGCAAAGCCGCTGAGGCCGAATACGAAAAAGTTTCCGAGGAACTCCGCCAGCTCCTGACCGTCCGCCAGGAAGCCGCGCTCGTCGCCATCGGCACCCTCAAGTAATCACGAAGCCAACCGGGAAACAGGGATGAGCCAACTCACCATCGCCGACGGAGCCACGCGGGAATTGCTGGAACGCATGCTGGCGGACCGGCAACTCTCCGTGCTCGACGCCCAGGTCTTCGCCAAGTCCGGCGGAGCCGCCACCGAGGATGCGGTCCTACGCTGGCTGGCGAAGGAATACGACGTGCCGTTCAACGCGCTCGACACCATTGAGCCCGACCGGCAAGTGCTCTCCCTGTTTCCCGCGCGCGTGCTGCTCAAGGAGCAACTGCTACCACTTAAACGCGACAACGGCACGGTGGAAATCGCCACCAGCCGCCTCTTCGCCACGCAGGGCCTCGACACGCTGAAGGCCATGACCGGCCTCTCGCTCCGGCCCGTGCTCGCGCCCACCGAAGCCATCGGGCGCGAGATGAAGAAACACCTCGGCGTGGGCGCGGACACCATCGGCACGCTCAATGAGGAGGCCGACCTTGAAGTTGTTCAAGAGGGCTCCGCCGACGACACCGACCTCGACAGCGCCGCCGAGGACGCAAGCATCATTCGCTTCGTCAACCAAGTGCTCCGCGACGCCATCGAACTGCGCGCGTCGGACGTTCACCTTGAACCCTTCGAGGACGAGTTCCGCATCCGCTACCGCATTGACGGCGACTTGCAGGAAGTGCCCGTGCCTCCGGCGCTCAAGCGCTTCCAGCCCGCCATCGTCTCGCGTGTTAAAATCCTTTCCCACTTGAACATCGCGGAGAAGCGCGTGCCGCAGGACGGGCGCATCAAAATCCGCGTGGACACGCACGAGGTGGACATCCGCGTCTCCATCATCCCGATGCTCCACGGCGAAGCAGTGGTGATGCGTTTGCTGCGGCAAAATTCCAAGCTGCGCGGCATGGGCGACCTCGGCATGGGCACGCGCGAACTGGACTGCTTCCGGCGCGTCGTGCAGCTCCCGCACGGCATCGTGCTCGTCACCGGCCCCACCGGCTCCGGCAAGACTTCGACGCTTTACACGGCGCTGAACGAAATCAACGACCACGTCCGCAAAATCATCACGATTGAAGACCCCGTCGAATATCAGCTCAAGGGCGTGAACCAGATTCAGGTCAACGAAAAGTCCGGCCTGACCTTCGCGCGTGGTCTGCGTTCGATTCTCCGCCACGACCCGGACGTCTGCCTCATCGGTGAAATCCGCGACCAGGAGACAGCGCAGATTGCCGTGCAGGCATCGCTCACGGGCCACTTGGTTTTCTCCACCCTGCATACCAACGATGCCCCCGGCGCGCTGACCCGCCTCGTAGACATGGGCGTCGAACCGTATCTCGTCGCCAGTTCGCTCGAAGCCGTGCTGGCACAACGCCTGGTGCGCGTGCTTTGTCCGCATTGCAAACAGGTAGACGATTCGCCCACGGCGGCGGTTTATAAAGACAAGCTCGGCATTCCGCTGAACCACAAAATTTACAAGGCCGTCGGCTGCCGCGAGTGTCGCAATACCGGTTTCCATGGTCGGCACGCCATCTTCGAGTGGATGGATACCAACGTCGAAATTCGCCAACTCATTCTCAAGAACGTCTCGACCGACATCATCCGCGAAGCCGCCATCCGCGACGGCATGAAAACACTGGCCGAAGATGGCTGGCGGCTCGTGCGCCTCGGCATGACAACGGTTGAAGAAGTGCTGAGCGTGACTACCGCAAAGGAAGTCTCCCGCACCAACGTGGATGAAAAAGACGGCGGCGATGAACCCACGGCGGCGGAACTGGCGGTGGCAAGATAAGCATGACCTCCTTCTCCTATCGCGCGTTGCAGGCAAATGGCTCCGTCACCGAAGGTGTGCTAGAGGCGGGTAGCCGCGCGGACGCGTTCAAGCAGATGGAGGCGCGCGGCCTGCGGCCCATCACCCTGAGCGAGCGCAATGGTTCGACCAAAACCGTTACCACCGCCTCACCCAAACCCGTCACGAAAGATAACAAGCCCGCACCCAAAGACCCGGCCACGAAGACCACAACGGCGTCAAAGGAAACCAAAACCTCCGCGCCCGTCGCAAATGTTCCCTTGGCAACAAGCTTCGGCTTCGGCGCCAACAAAATTACGCCGCGGATGCTTGAGAATTTTACCCGCCTGCTTTCCAGTTTGCTGGCCGCGGGCGTGCCGTTGAGCCGCGCGCTGGTGATTCTGCAACGCGAGGCCGCTAACCCCGCCGCGCAAGCAAAGTGGAAGGAAGTTCACGACCTCGTCGTGGACGGCCTCTCGCTCGCCGACGCGATGGCAAAGTCGCCGGAGGTTTTTCCGCGCGTGTATGTCGCGATGGTCGAGGCCGGCGAGACCGGCGGCTTTCTCGATGTGGTGCTCAAGCAAATCGCCGACTTTCAGGCCAGCGAGAAGGAGATGAAGTCGAAGGTGATGACCGCGATGCTCTATCCGGCCATTCTGCTCGTGCTCGCGCTTGGCGTGCTGGTCTTCCTGCTCGTCTTCTTCATCCCGCGCTTCCAACTCGTCTTCCAAGGTTTTGGCGCGAAGCTCCCGCTGCTCACCCAAATCATTATCGGCGCAAGCGACGTGTTGCGGAACTACGGCGTCCTGCTGCTGCTGGGCGTGGGCATCGGCGGTTACCTAGCGCGGAACTGGGTGACTTCGCCGGTCGGCCGTCGCGCGTGGGAAGGCTTCATCCTGAAGGTGCCGACCATTGGCGCGCTGGTTGCGCAGTTCGCGATGGCGCGCTTCTGCCGAATGCTTGGCACGCTGCTGGGCGCGGGCGTGCCGCTCATCGCCTGCTTGAACGTCGCGCGCCGCTCCATTGGCAATCAAATCCTAGTGGATGCTGTGGCGCACTCCATTGACCGCGTGAAGGAAGGCAAATCCCTCGGCCCGAGCTTGGGCGACTGCCGCATCCTTTTCAGCGGCTCGACGCTGGAAATGATTTCTGTCGCTGAGGAAAGCGGCAAGCTGGACGGCGAACTTATCCGCATTGCGGACGTGACGGAAGGCGATTTGGACCGGCAGTTAAAGACCGCCGTGGCGATGGCTGAGCCGCTGATGCTCTTCGTCATTGCCGGGTTCATCGGCACCATTTTCATCGGCATGGTCATCCCGATTTTCACACTCCAAGAACACATCAAGTAGCTCTCAACTTCAAACACCATGAACATCCGCATCACTGAAACCCGAGTCCCTCAACTCCAAATCTGGAAAGGCCAACGAGGCTTCACTCTTATCGAGTTGCTACTCGTGCTGGTCATCCTCGGCATCCTCGCTGCCATTGTCGTGCCGAAGTTCTCCGGTCGCACCGAGCAGGCCAGGGAGACTGCCGCGAAAACGCAAATCGCCGGCTTTAGCACTGCGTTGGATGCCTATGAGGTAGACACCGGTGGCTACCCGAAAGGAGCCGACGGGCTGATGAATCTCATACAAGCCCCGAGCGACGTGCAGGGCTGGAAAGGCCCTTACATGAAAGACGTGCCGTCCGATCCGTGGGGTCGCCCTTACGTTTATGTGAGTCCCGGTCGCAACAACCCCAACGGCTATGATCTCTACTCCATCGGCGCAGACGGCCGCGAAGGCACCGAAGACGACGTGACCAACTGGAATCGGACGCGGTAAGGCACCAGAGATGAAGTTCCCTACATCCAAGTTTAAACGTCCGACGCTGAAGGTTCAAGGCGCACGCCCTGAACTTTGGCGCTTGTGCCTTGAACATTGGGCGTTTCGGCCTTCGGGCATCATGCACTTCCGCCGCGCCTTCACCCTCATCGAACTTATCCTCGTCATGGCGCTCATCACCATTGTAGTGAGCGTGTCGCTGCCTTCGCTAAAAGGTTTCTTCCAAGGCCGAGACCTAGATTCCGAGGCACGCCGTTTCCTCTCGCTCACGCGCTACGGCGCAAGCCGCGCGGTGGCCGAGGGCATCCCCATCGAGCTGTACGTGGATACCGCACAACGCCTTTACGGGCTGCGTGCGCAGGCTGGGTTTCTCGAACGTGACCCCAAGCGCGTCGAATACAAATTGCTGCCTGAGGTCTTGCTGGAAGTCACCGCCGCACCGCAAAAGAAAGCCTCCGGCGAGGACAACTTGGACAATCCCGACGAGCAGTTCCTTAACAACACCGAGGACACCTCTGACACTGGCAACTCCATCAAAGTTATCCGCTTCACTTCCGATGGCTTTATCGGGGACAAGAGCCCCGCCGCCGTCATCCTTCGCCAACGTGGCGACAGCGCCCCCGCTGCTAACGGCGACGCCATCGCCATAGCGCAAAGCGCCACGCGCTTGAACTATGAAATTCGCACCCTCCAACTCCAGCGTTAAGCGCCACCGCGCCGCGTTCACGCTGGCCGAGGTGCTGGCGGCGCTGCTATTCATGGCCATCGTCATCCCTGTGGCGCTGGAGGGTCTCCGCATTGCCAGCCGCGCAGGGCAAGTTGGCGAGCGGAAGGCTGCGGCGGCGCGAGTGGCCGAGCGGGTTTTGAACGAGTTGTCAGTGACAGGTGCAGGCCCGGGCGGCACGAACGACGGAACCATCACGGAGGGCGTGCACGAGTTTCGGTGGACTATCCAATCCGAGGCGTGGCCCGAGGACAACTCGCTGCAACAAACTATGGTGCGCGTGATCTATTTTGTGCAGGGCAGCGAATACGAAGTAACCGTATGCACGCTGACGGGAACAGCGACGCTATGAACCGCGCTTTGGCCAAAGTTAACGAGTCCGAAGTCCGAAGTCTTGCGACTGCCGGACGCGTTGCTGGTTTTTCATTTTTGACCCGCACCCGCTCCGCTTTCTCCCTTCTCGAACTGCTTATCGCCATCATGGCTTTTGCTATCGTGCTGGTGGCCATCAACGGCGTTTTTTATAGCGGCCTTAAACTTCGTAACCGCACCGCCGCGTCACTCGAAAAATCCCTGCCGCTCACGCAGGCGTTGCTGATCCTCAAACGCGACCTCGCCAACCTCGCCCCCCCGTCCACCAGTAACTCCCGCCTCGTCGGTGAGTTGCAGTCCACACCGACCGGGGGCGCAGGCGGCCTAACAAGCGCGCCACGCTTCGGTTCCATCGCGGGCGCGACCGGCGCCATAAGCGGCCAGACCGCACAAGTTAGCCCAGACTTCCACACGCTCTCCGGCCTGCTGGACACCGCAGCGCCTTGGCCCAACGCACAGCGGGTCGCCTACCTGCTCACAGACTCCACCAACCGCAATGCGCTGGGCAAGGATCTCGTCCGGGCCGTCACGCGGAACCTGCTTCCAGCCGGCGGCTTTGAGGAAGTGCCCACCGAGCAATTACTGCTAACCGACGTGGAGAATGTGTTCTTCCTCTACCACGACGGCACAACTTGGGTGGAGACGTGGGACTCGACGGCGGATGAAACGAGGAAACTCCCGCGGGCAATCATGGTGCGAATCCAGTTTGCGGCAGAGACGCGGTCCGACCTGCCGCCACCAGTGGAACTCGTCGTACCCATCGTGGCCCAGGCCGGTACGAACTCGGTCAGCGGAGGTTCGCTATGAAACTTCCCCACTCGCTCAGCTGCCGACGCATGGGAGTGGAACCCTGCGACGGAAAACTCCGCCATCGCACCTCAGTGACGACGAGCCAACGTGCCTCGGTTCTAATCATTGTTATGTGGGTTGCATTCGGCCTCGTGAGCCTCGCAATTTACTTCGCGAACTCTTCCTCGCTGGAACTGCGCGCGGCAGACAACCGCGTTGCTGCACTCGAGGCCGAGCAAGCCATTGCCGGCGCGGCGCGTTACGTGAGCAACGCCCTTGCGAATGTAACCGAGCCGGGCCTGCCTCCGGATCCTGCTTTCTTCCGAACCGAAGCTCTGCTCATCGGCAATGCGCGCTGTTGGCTCATCGGCCAGCCGCTGGAGGAGGAGGATGACTTGCGGGTCACCTTCGGGCTGGTAGACGAGAGTGCAAAGCTCAACCTCAACACCGCCACGCTCGCCATGCTCAATAAGCTTCCGCGCATGACCGATGCGCTTGCCGCCGCCATCATTGATTGGCGCGACGCGGACAGTGAGATCTCTGAGAACGGCGCGGAGGACGAAGTCTATGGCCGGCTAAACCCCGCATATCGCTGCAAGAACGCGCCCTTCGAGACCATTGAAGAACTGCGCCTAGTCAATGGCTTCACCTACGACGTCCTTTACGACGAGGACGCGAACATGAACGCCGTGCTCGACGACAATGAAAACAACGAGGCCGCCAGTGCGCCGAACGACAACCAAGACGGAGTGCTCAACCGCGGCGTGCTCGCCTACCTCACCGTTCACGGCCAGCTCTCAAATCTCCGCACCAACGGCGAGCCGAAGGTAAACATCGCTACCGTGGATGCAAACACGCTTCGGCAAGTGATGAGCGACATGGGTATCGGCAACGATACGATTCTCCGCGTGCTGGCCACCTTCTCGGGTATTGGCGGACCCAACGGCGGCGGCGGTCAACCCGGCCGGCCTAGCGGCGGAGGCGGAGGCGGCAACCCCTCCCTGACCAACAACAGCGTGCTGCAGTTCTATATGCGGAGCGGGCTCACGGCGGAGGAGTTCGCGCTCATTGAAAACGATTTAACCGTGTCCACCAACGCAGTGATTGAAGGCTTGGTAAACGTCAACACTGCGACCGCCACCGTGCTCGCCTGCCTGCCTGGCTTGGACGCCGCCAAGGCAGACGCGCTCATCGCCGCACGTGCGGGGCAGGCAACCTTGCAGACCTCCATCGCGTGGGTAAAGGACGTGCTGGACGAACAAAGCGCGACACAAGTAGGGCCATTCATCACCGGCCGCAGCCAGAGTTTCTCGGCCGACATCGCGGCAGTGGGCCGGCACGGCCGCGGTTACTCGCGCGTAAAGTTCATTTTCGATACTATCGAAGGCACGCCCAAAATCCGCCTGCGGCAGGAACTCACGCACCTAGGCTGGGCTTTAGGCTGGGCCGTCCGCGAGCAGATCGCCGAGATGCAGAACGCACCATGAACGTCCCCCTAAAAACCACTGCGAATACGCTGCTCGGCCTCGTGCTGGACGGCAACCGGCTGGAGTTTGCCAGCGTGAAACGCACTAACGGCTCGGCGGAGATTCGCAAGTCCGCTTCCGCCGCGCTCATGCTCGATCCGCTCACGAACGACCCCGAACTCGTCGGAGCTGAGATCCGCTCGCACCTGGAAAAGGCCGGGGTGCGCGACCGCCGCTGCGTGGTAGGCGTACCCCTCAACTGGGCGCTTACGTTGTCCATGAAGGTGCCCGCCGGACTCGCAGCCGAGGACGTGCACAGCCTGCTGGCAATGGAAGCCGAACGCGGCTTCCCCTACGCGCCGGATACATTGATGGTCTCGTCGTCGCTCGTGGGCCCGGCGGACGGAGAGCGCACGGCCACACTCGTAGCCATCCCGCGCGACCATATCATACGGCTGCAAGAGGCTCTGGAATCCATCGGGCTGCGGCCGGTGAGCTTTTCCCTTGGCCTTGCGGCGTTGCAGCCAGTCGGGGAATCCGAAACCGCCGGCGGCGTAATGGTGCTCTTACCCGGCGAGAAGGGTGTGGGCCTGCAGATCACCGCGCAAGGCGGCGTAGCCGCGCTGCGGCTGCTGGAAGGCGCCCTTGAGCAAGAGGGAGCGGAGCGTCGTGTGCAAAAGGATTACGTGGCCCGCGAACTGCGTATCACGCTGGGACAATTACCTGACGACGTGCGAAGCGTAGTGCGAAACCTGAAGGTGTTTGGCAGCGACGAACTAGCCGAGGAGCTTTACGAGCAGGTGAAGCCGCGCGCCGAAGCACTTGGGCTGCGCGCACAACTGGTAAGAGAATTTGCCCCGATGGAGCTTGGCCCCACGATACCGAACGGAACCGCTGTCTCCACCGCGCTGGCGCTGGCACTGCGGCACTTAGCCGGCCGGTCCATGAGCTTCGAATTCTTACCGCCGCGCGTGAGCAAGTGGAAACAATTCACCGAGCAACATGCATCCAAGAAACTCGTCTATGCCGCCGCCGTATGCGGCTTTGTGGTGCTGGGTGTGGTCGGGCTATTTGGCTGGCAGCAGTGGCGTTTGAACCAGTTAGAAAAGCAATGGCGAGGGATGGAGGCGCGCGTCAACACCGTCAAAGACATGGAGGCGCGCATCCGCAAATATCGACCGTGGTATGACGAGTCCTTCCGCGCGTTGAGCATCCTTAAAGCCGTCACGCAAGCGTTCCCCGAGGACGGCACCGTGGCCGCCAAGTCCGTCGAAATCCGCGAGCGCGCCGGCGTGACTTGCAGCGGCACCGCACGCAACAATGCCGCGCTCCTCCGCATGCTCGACTTACTCCGCGCCTCCAAGCTAGTCAAAGACCTGAAAGTCGAGCAGGTCAAGGGCGGGCAAAATAACCAGCCGCTCGAGTTCACCTTCAACTTCAACTGGGCCGATCCCGTTCAAGGCAACCGATGAATCCCAAGAGTCGCGAACAACTGCTGGCGCTCCTCGCCGTCACCGCCGTCCTGCTAATGGTGGGCGACAAATTCGTCCTCCAGCCACTCACGGCGAGTTGGGCCGCGCGCAACAAGCGCATTGCCGACCTTGAGAAGCAGGTAGTCGAGGGTGCAGCGAAACTCGACCGGGAAAGCGCCATCAGCGACCGTTGGAAAACCATGCGCGTCACCGCGCTGACCAACGACATCTCGGCCGCCGAGAGCCAGGCATTGCGCGCCTTCGAGCGTTGGGGCAAAGACGCAAACGTGACCGTAAGCGGCCTGAAACCGGCGTGGAAACGCACCTCCGACCGCGAGGAGTATCAGACGCTCGAATGCCGCGCCGACGCCACTGGCAGCCTGTCGAGCCTCGCGCGCTTCTTATATCAAATTGAAAGGGACCCGCTGGCCATGAAGGTTGAGGTCGTGGATCTCACAACTCGGGATAACGAAGGCAGAAACCTCACCCTGTCGCTGCAACTAAGCGGCCTGGTGCTCACCCAAAAGAAGAATGACAACGGCGCCAAATAACCCCGTGCTCACCTCCGTCATCCCTCTGGCCCCCGTGCGCCAGTCATGCCAGAATCACGCCATGAAGCCGATTCGCCCGATCGCGTTCACCTGCATCCTCACGCTACTGCTCGGCACTTGCCTCGCGCCCGCACAACCGGTGCGCACCAACAGCCCCGCGCCGTCCAATGCGTCCGTTAAGTCCTCGTCTAAGCAGTCCGCCGTCAAGGCCACGCCCGCACCGCCCACGGGCACCTTCGACGACTTCAAATCCATACCGGATCGGAATATCTTCAATACTCGCCGCTACGCCGGCCGCGCCGCTAACCCCGACACCCAACCACCCCCCCCACCGCGCCGCGACCCTGTCATTGAGTCCTTTTCGCTACTCGGCACGATGGAGTATGAAAAAGGCAGCGTGGCGTTCTTTGAGGGATCCAATTCCAGCCTGCGCAGGTCCGCCAAAGTGGACGACTCCATCGCCGGCTGTAAGATTACGGCCATCGAGCCATCGGTCATTACACTCGAGACGGATGGCAAGCCCATGCAGTTGAGAGTCGGCTACATGCTACGGCGCGAAGACCAGGGACAATGGCAGACGCGCGAGGCGGAACGACCCTACGAATCAGCCTTTTCCTCGAGCTTTTCCTCAGGCTTTTCCTCAGGCTTTTCCTCGGGAACCAGCCCTAACTCATCATTCGGCGGCTTTTCCTTCGGCTCCCGAGACTCGCGAAGTTCATCCTTCTTCAGCCGCGACTCACGCAGTTCCTCTAGCTCCCGCTCAAGCTCGTCATTTGGCAGCGGCAATCCATCGGAAATAGCCCAATCCCGCATCCGCGATCAGGACCGCAACGGCGATGGCCGGGTCTCACGCGAGGAAGCTGACAGCCGACTGCGCGACCGTTTCCGCGAGATTGACCGCGATGGCGATGGTTTCGTGACGGGCGACGAATACACCGCCTACTACACCGCCCGCTTTGGCGGCGGCTCTGGCACACCATCCCCCACGGGCAGTTCCTTCAACAATTCCGCCAGTCCCGGGACTTTCAGCTCCGGGAGCAGCGGAAACAATTCCAGCGGTGGCGGCTCTCCCTCTGGCTCGACCAGTTCGAGCAGCGGTGAAAGCGACCTGCTGCGCCGTCTCATGGAACAACGTGCCCGGGAAAACCGATAATATGAAAAACACCCTAACCCTTATCCTCACCGCCGGCCTCGCCGGTTTCACGCTCGCGCAAACTCCGCCGACACCGCCCGCCGTTCCAGCTCCTACTCCGGCAACACCAACGCCCAAAACTGATGACGAGCCCCGCCCGGCTGGTCTGGCCGCCGCCCTCGCGGCCGAAGCTGCCGCCAAGGCCGCCGAGGCCGCGCGCCCGCCCGTGCCGAAGGAGCCGATAAAACGCATCACCAGCGATACCGAGAAGGGTATCAAGCTCAACTTTCGCGGCGTGCCACTAGAGATGGTTCTCAATTACTTCGCTGAGGCCGCCGGCTTCACCATCATCCCGAAGGTGGACATTCGCGGCCGCGTAGACGTGTGGAGCGAGGATGCCCTCACCAAGACGGAAGCTGTTGACGTACTTAATAATGTCCTGTCCCGCAATGGTTACGCCGCCTACCTCTCTGGCCGCACGCTCAACGTGGTGAACAAGGACGAGATGAAGCAACGCCCCCTCCCGGTGAACGCCGGGACCGACCCCGAGAAAATCCCGACCAGCGAAAACATGGTCACGCAGATTCTCCCGGTGAAGTTCATCAGCGCCGAGCAGCTCATCCGCAACCTCGAGACGCTGCTGCCCACGACCTCCGTGATGTCGGCCAACGCCGGTGCCAACGCCCTCATCCTCACCGACACGCAGGTCAACATCCGACGCGTAGCCGAGATCATCAAGGCTTTGGACACCCCCGTAGCCAGCGTCACTAGTATCAAGGTTTTCAGCCTCAAGTTCGCTGACGCCAAAGCACTAACAACCATAGTTAAAGACCTCTTCAACCCGGACAACTCCTCCAGCGGCGGCGGCCGGGGCCAACAGGGTGGCATTGACCCTCGCCAGATCCTTTTCCAACGTTTCGGTGGTGGTGGTGGTGGTGGTAGCAGCGGCAGCAGCACCCAAGGCGGAGGACGTGTCTCCACCCCCAAAGTCGTGGCAGCGGCAGATGAGCTGAGCAACTCGCTCATTGTTAGCGGACCCGAAGCGCAGATGGCGCTAATTGAGGACGTTATTAAGCAAGTGGATGTGCCAGTGGAAGACGTGACTGAGGTGAAAGTTTTCCGCCTCAAGCACGCTAACGCCGACGATACGGCTACGCTGATTAAAAACCTCTTCCCTGACACCACCACGCAGGGCAACCGCACCGGTGGCTCGCGGGGCGGGTTCACCGGCTTCCGGCCGCCGGGCTCAGGCGGAGGCGGGACGGCGGCTACCTCCAACAGCAGTGAGCGTCTCCTTAAACAAAACCGTGTAGTGGCCGTGGCCGACAATCGCACTGCATCAGTAATTATCACCGCCTCGCCTGCGCTGATGGAGCAGATCAGCGGAATGATCTCACAACTGGATTCTGACCCTTCCAAACAGCAAAAAGTCTTTGTGATACCCGTGGAGAACGCCGACCCCTCACAGGTGCAACAAATCCTACAGAACCTCTTCCCGACCGCCAGCGGGCGGGCCGCCTCGCAAAATAACGGCCTCAACGGCCGCAGCGGCTTCGGCACCGGCACCACCACCCGTAACAACGGCGGGCGCAACACCGGCGCGGGCACGGGCGCGGGCACAGGCTTCTCCGGCCGCAACTCCTCCAGCGGGTTTGGCGGGGGCGGCAACAGCGGCTTCGGTGGCAGCGGTTTTGGCAACAGCCGTTAATCGCCAGAAACAAGACACTTCAACTGAAAGGTATCATGATGAAATTGACATCGTTAAAATGGATGAGTGCAACCTGTCTTTTGGTGGGTGCGCTGGCGGGAACTGCTCACGCACAGTTTCAAGGTTTTGGTGGTTTCGGAGGATTTGGAGGTGGCGGTGGTGCTGGCAATCGCACCTCCACCCAGAGCACAGGTGGACGCCCACTGGGTGGGGCGGACATTTCCTTTGACCCAGAAACGCGCCGACTAATCGTGGTCACGGACGACCAAACGGTTGAGGACATACGCAAAGTAATCACCGGCTTAGACCGTCCCTCGCCGCAGGTGCTCATCAAGGTGATCTTTCTGGAAGCGACTTATCGCAAGGACATGGATCTCGGTTTTGCCGGCGGTTACAACCATGATACCAAGCTTAATGGCGTAAGCGGGGTGGTAGGCCAAGGATTTGGAAATTCTCCCATCACCACGCTGGCGGGTCTCGCCGCCCAAGCCACTCCCGGCGCGGGCATTTACTCGATCCTCGGCAGCGACTTTCAAGCCACGCTCCGGGCCATAGCTACCGCCGGCAAGACTGAGGTGCTCTCCCGTCCTTCAATTCTCGCCCGCAATAATCAATTGGCCACCATCAGTTTGGGTCAGCAGGTGCCGTTGATCACTAACACGCGTTTCGACAACTTCGGCAACCAGATCAATAGCGTCAGTTACCAGAGCGTCGGTGTAAATCTGAGTGTCACCCCATTTATCTCGTCCGACGGTAATGTGGAGATGACCGTCACGCCGGAAATTTCATCACTCGCGGATCGTTCCCAGTGGGTAGCCATCGCTGGCGGCACCAACTCGGTGGCTGCGCCCGTAATCAACTCCCGCGCGGCTACCACGACTGTGGTGGTGCCCAACGGCCAGACCGTCGTCATCGGCGGCCTCATGGAAAACACCCAACAGGAGTCGGAAAATAAAATTCCCGGACTGGGGGATATCCCGCTGCTCGGAAACCTCTTCAAGCGGAAGCAAAAGGAGAACGTTAAGCGCGAGTTGATGATATTCCTCACGCCAACGATCGTCCAAGCACCAGCTCAACTCGCTGGCATCACCAAGTCCGAACAGGAGAACAAGGTCGTCACACCCAAGGCCTTTTCACAGGAAGAATTGGATCGCTTTCTCGAAGCGCTGCCCAACAAGCCCGCGCCCGCCGCCCCGACCCCACCTCCAAAAGCGCCTGCGCCCAAATAGGACGTCGGGAATGACTCTTTCGTGATGCTCATAGTCCAATCACGGCCCGATGACCGGCGCGGGCCAATGGGTTGCCTCAGACATTTTGATTTGGTGATTGATGAGGCCTTGGATCCTGGGCATCCATCATTCCCGTCATGATCCACAACCCTCGCATTGCCTTCTTGCTGCTGTTGGCCGCTTGGGTGGCGCTCGCCATCTGGCAGACCGTGGAGCACAACCGCGTCGAAACCGCCGCTCGCGAAGTCCTTTTGCGCCGCTCGCGCGACATCACCGGCACGCTGGGCAAGTTCATCGAGTCACAACGACGGTTCGGCGTTGTCTCACAAGAGCGGATGGAGATTGCCCTGCAATCCGTTATCACCTTCGGCGGATTGCAATCCCTCGCCCTGCTTAACAAAGCCGGTGACGTCGTCGCCTCCGCCGGGCAACCCGCCGACCTCGAAGCCCGCGGCCTCGTGCAGAACGGCGTCCACTGGGGCGATAAAATCCTCACCGTCGTCAACCCGATCGACCTAGGCACCAACATCGTCGTCGTTCTGCCGCCCCGCGACACCAATGCCCCGCCGCGCGAGGACTTCCGGCCAACGCCGCCGCAGCAGCGCCCGCCCCGCGAGCCACGCCCGGACGAGACCAACACCGTTCCCGTCACTCTGAGTGTTGACAGCACCAATGCCGCCGGCAGCAGCGTCACCTCCACCAACCGCAACGACCGCCGCGATGCCCTGCGCCGCGCGTTCAGCGGATCCTTCGGGCGGCCGCCGTGGATTCCCGAAGCGGACTTCAAGCGCCTCACCGAGACTCGCACCACGCACGGCTTCGTCATCGCGCTATCCACCGACCCATTGCTCCGCGCGAAAGAGGAAGACCTGTGGACCCGCACGCTCATTGTCAGCTTCGCCGGCGTTGCGGCCCTTGGCATCGCGCTCGCCCTCCGCAACCTCAGCCAGTCCGCTGACCTCCAGTTCCGCCTTCTCCGCGCCAGCGAGATGAACACCCACCTGCGCGAGATGAACCTCGCCGCCGCCGGCCTCGCGCACGAGACCAAGAACCCCCTCAACATCATCCGCGGCCGCGCCCAAATGATCTCCCGACAAGACGACGCGCCAGCCACCATCCGCGAAAATTCACGCAGCATAGTTGACGAGGCCGACCGCGTGACCGCGCAGTTGAACGAGTTCATCAACTACTCGCGCCCGCGTGAGGTGAAGCGTGCCCCCGTGGCCCTTGGCAACGCCGTCGCCGAGGTCGGCCGTGCGCTCAGCTACGACCTCGGGGAGAAGGCCATCCAAATCACCGTCCAGCCCGACCTCCCGCGGATCGAGGCGGATGAGCAGCTCCTCCGGCAGGCGCTTTTCAACCTGCTCATAAACGCCACGCAGGCACTGGAGCCCGGCGGCCAAATCCACGTCACCGCCACACGCAGCCCGAACGGCACGCTGGCCTTGGAAATCCGCGACAACGGCCCCGGCGTCGCGGCCGAAAACCGGAAAGAGATTTTTAAGCCCTATTTTACCACGCACCAGAAAGGCACCGGCCTCGGTCTTGCCATCGTGCAGCAAATTGTCCTCGCCCACGGTTGGGAGATTGAATGCCTGGCGAACGAGCCGCGCGGCGCATGCTTCCGCGTAAGCCACGTCAAGACGCTCGGGTGACGGCCCGAGGCGCGCGATTGGGGACACTTCGTTTGGCCGCGTGAATTCAAAGCCCGTGCTGCCAAGCTGGACGAATTTACTGCTTTAACGAACAGTCTGCCTCCACGAGCCGCATGACTGCCAAGCCCAAAGAGACCGCCGCACCTCGCATTCTTGTCGTGGACGACGACCCTGGCCAGCGCAGCCTTCTGCAGACTTTCCTCGAGCGTAACGGCCACCAGCTGCTGGTAGCCGAATCGGGCGAAGCCGCGCTCCAGATACTCGCCGCCGCGCCCGTCAGCCTGATGATCTCCGACGTGCGGATGCCCGGCATGACTGGCCTGGAAACGCTCCGCCGCGCACGCCAACTCCACCCCAAGCTCCCGGTGCTGCTGGTCACCGCCTACGCCGATATTCGTGAAGCTGTCGGCGCAATGCGCGACGGCGCAGTAAACTATCTTTCCAAGCCTATTGATCTCGATGAGTTGCTCCGCAGCATCGAGCAAATCACCGGCCCGCAAACGGCCACCGTCGGCGACCCACCGCCGCTGCCACCAGGCATACTCGCCGTCAGCCCGCTCATGCGGGCGGTGTTCCACGACGCCGCGCTCATTGCGCCATCCGAAAGCCGGGTGCTCATCACGGGCGAAAGTGGCGTGGGCAAGGAGGTGCTGGCCGACGCCATCCATCGCTGGAGCCCACGCGCGAAGGGGCCGCTGGTGAAGGTGAATTGCGCAGCCATCCCCGAGACGCTGCTGGAGAGCGAGCTGTTTGGCCACGAGAAGGGCGCATTCACCGGCGCACACCAGGCGCGCACGGGCCGCTTCGAAGAAGCCGGCGGTGGCACCATTTTCCTGGACGAGATCAGTGAGATGTCGCCGCAGTTGCAAGCCAAGCTGCTACGCGTGACACAAGATGGCACCTTCCGGCGCGTCGGCTCCGGCAAGGAACTGCTCACGAACGCGCGCATCCTCGCGGCGACGAACAAGAATCTTGAGGCGCTAATTAAAGAAGGCCGCTTTCGCGAGGACTTGTTCTACCGGCTGGCGGTTGTCGAACTTGGCGTGCCCCCGTTGCGCGAGCGGCGTGAGGACATATTACCGCTAGCCTCGCACTTCATCGCGCAGTTCGGCAGTGACCAGACGCGCTTTTCGCCCGCCGTGACCGAGGGGCTGGAACGTTACGCATGGCCGGGCAACGTGCGTGAGCTGCGCAACGCGATGGAGCGCGCGGCACTTCTCTCGCGCGGCGGCGTGGTGCTGTCCGAGCACTTGCCCGGCCGGGTGCGGCCCAGTGATACCAATGCTTCAGCCGCCGGGCCGGGCGACCCGCAACGACTTGAGGAAATCGAGCGCGACGCTATCCTCGCGGCGCTGAAGCGACTCGACTACAACCGCACCGAGACCGCCAAGGCCCTAGCCATCAGCCGCCGAGCATTGACCTACAAGATTCAACGGTTGCGTGAATTGGGGTTCCCGGTGGACCCGCCGGCGTAGGGCAATTCCACCGGCCCCGGAAGCAAGCCCTACTTTGGTTTCCAGCAATTGACGCCTCGACCCGCCACTGCCATGTTCGCCTCAATGAAGTTTGACATCTCGCGCTTGCTCGAGTCTTGGGAATACAAGCCCGGTCAGGTGCTCGTTCGCCGTTTTAAGACCAAAGATGGACAAGAAAAAATCCAGCTCAGGCTCGACCTCGGAGTGCTGCAGATGAACGCCGAGGGCCGCCCCGACGGAAAGCGCCCCCTCGGCCACGAGTCCTATTTCCACCACCATGTCAGCCAGTTGGAGAAGCACCGCGCTGCGCACGCCGGTAGCGACGAGGAGTTCACGCTCTCCGCTGAGGACTGCGCACGCCTCCAGCAAGAGGCCATCCAGTACCACCATCGTTACATCTGCCTTTACCAACTTGGCGATTACCAAACCGTTGTACGGGACGCAGACCGAAACCTCGCCGTCTTTGACTTCGTGGATGAGTTCGCCGAGACCGACGAGCTATCTTGGGCACTGCAGCAATTCCGCCCCCAACTCTTGCTCATGCTCACGCGGGCTAAAGGCATGATCGCTTTGGAGAAAAAGGAGTTTGCCGCCACCGCCCGCGAGGTAGAAAACGGCATCGCTACCATCCGCGAGTTTTACAATGCCTTCGAGCGACCTGAAATGGCCGAGCAATCGGGCGAAATCAACTCGCTCGAGCAATGGCTAGATAACCTGCGCAGCAACCACGAAAAACGCTCGGAAAAGCCCGAGGCTGAGCCACCGCAACTCTCGGAACGCGAGCGATTGGAGCGTGCTCTGCAGGATGCCGTCTCACGCGAAGATTATGAGCAGGCTGCACGCGTGCGCGACGCGTTGAAGAATTTAAAAACCCCCTGAACTGCGCCGGGTTTAACCGACGTTTCTTGTCATGAAGCCGCTGTGGTCCCTCCTCTCGTTCGCTGCCAGCTTGCTGTTTGCGGGCTGCATGACTGTTCCCGAGACCGGCCGCCGCCAAGTCATGCTCATTTCCACCCAGCAAGAGATGCAGCTCGGGCTGAGCGCGTTCACTCAAATGAAAAAGGAAACGCCTATCAGCAAGGATCCCGCTGTGAACGCTCTGGTGCAGCGCGTAGGTCGACGCATCGCCATGGTGGCAAACCTACCGGGCGCGCAATGGGAATTCGTAGTTTTCGAAAGCAAAGAAGCCAACGCCTTCTGCCTGCCCGGCGGCAAGGTAGGCATCTACACCGGCATCCTGCCGATCACAAAGGACGAGGGCGGCATGGCCACGGTCATCGGGCATGAGGTTGCACACGCCGTTGCCCGGCACGGCGCGGAGCGCGTGAGCGAGGGCCTGCTACTCCAGACCGGCGGCGGTATCCTCGGGGCCAGCATTTCTAACGCCGACCCACGCACGCAGGGGCTCGTGATGACTGCTTATGGCCTTGGCGCAAAGTTGGGCCGCGAGTTGCCACACAGCCGGGCACAAGAGTCCGAGGCTGACCGCATCGGGCTAATCTACATGGCGCGCGCCGGCTACAAGCCTGAGGCGGCCATCGACTTCTGGCAGCGCTTCGCTGACTACAACCGTACCCGGGGCGGTAACGCCACCCCGGCGTTTCTCCGCACCCATCCGCTGGACAATCTCCGGATACAGCAAATCCGGCAATGGATGCCAGAGGCGCAGGCGAATTTCCGGCCGCAATAAAAACGGTTCTCAGAGTTCAGAAACCGCGGTGTTTGTTGGGTCTGCTGGATATCGGCCTCAGATTGCTGCGAAGTCCAGCTAGTCAGTTTCCAACTCAATTCCAGCTCAAATCGTCCGGCTGGTCACTCAATAGCCGGTATTGCCAGCCCTGCTCCCGCACCAGCGCCGCCCAAAGTTTTTTTTCACCCTCGCCAAAAACCAGTTCCACCGAGGCCGGGTGCGTGAGCCACGCGCCGCGCTTCAGCTCATCGTCAAGCTGACCAGGCGACCAACCGGCGTAACCAGCAAACACTTTGAGCTTCTGCGGCGCGGAGAAAGAACCACTCAGCTCTACCAATTCGTCAAGCGAGTGGTCGAGGTTGAGGTTGGGCAACACGTTCGCATCAGGCAGGAAATCACCCGCGTGCAGGAAACTCATCGCCTGCGGCTGCACGGGACCCCCGAGAAATAGCGCTTGATCCTTAAGCGTTTCCGGGAGGTCTGCCACCAATGCCTCGCCGACTTTCTTATCCGTCGGGCGGTTGACAATGAGGCCAAACGCCCCCTCGGGGTCGTGCTGACAGATGAGAACAACGCTGCGGTGAAAGTAGGAGCCAGCCAACTTGCCGCCATCTAGGAGGAACTGGCCCTTGAGCGATTTGAACTTGGCAGGCTTAGCCATGAATCACCATTAATTTGCTCCACACTTGCGGGACTGACAACCTCGTTTATGCTCCCAGCATGAAACCGCTGCTGCTGCTCGCCCTCCTCGCCGTAGCCCTCGTCGCCACCGGCTGCCAGACTGATGGCGGCAGCCGCGAGTTCATCCCCGGCAAGGGCTGGGTGCCAATGCGGAAATGACCGCGGCCGCAGCGAGGTGGCATTGTCAGAGCGCTTTTTATTGGCAGTACCCCCAAGCGGCGACCACAAAATCAGCGGCCCAAGCTACTGAGATTTTTGGTTCAGCCGGCACTCCAAGCACTCCGCGATGCCTAATTCGTGCAACTTTTCTAGCGCACGCTGAAAGAACAAAGTCTGCGCCGCGACCGCACCTTCACCACCGCCACCGGCAAGTGAAGCGACTTTCTTGGCCTTCGCAATCAAGTCGGCGCGCTCCTTCGCCAGCGTCTCGGCGCGCTGTGCAGCGAAGGCGCGGTCGAAGTACTTGCGGCCCTCGATCCACGTCTGCTCACAGACGGTGTTGTAGGCCAGCGGCGAGTGCGACCAGAGGGTGAAGTCGGCATCCTTGCCCGGCTCCAGGGACCCAACCCATTTGTCCACGCCAAGCTGCTTGGCCGGGTTAAGCGTCACGAACTTGAGCGCCTCTGGCTCCGGCGTGGCGCCGTATTTTACCCCCTTCGCGGCTTCGAGATACATGCGGCGGGCCAACTCGGAGGAGTCGGAGTTGAAGGACACGTTCACGCCGCGCGCATGCATCAGGCTGCCGGCGTAGGGAATGGCATCCCAAACCTCAAACTTGTAGGCCCACCAATCCGTGAAACACGAGCCGCCCGCACCATGCTTGGCAATTTCGTCGGCGACCTTGTAGCCCTCGAGAACGTGCTGGAGCGTAGCCACGCGCACGCTAAAGCGCTCGCAAACGCGAAGGAACGCAAGAATTTCATCGCCGCGATAGCTGTGGCAGTGAATGAGCCGGGTGCCGTTAAGAATCTCGCCAAGCGCCTCCAACTCGAAATTCGTGCGTGGCGGCACGCCCCCCTTGCGTCGGTACTCAGCCCAAGCATTTTGGTACTGCCGTGCAGCAGTGAAGCGGTTCTCAAAAAACGTGGGCACGCCCATGCGCGTCTGCGGAAAGCGCGTGGTGTTACGGTCACCCCAATTACTTTGCTTCACGTTCTCGCCCAGCGCGAACTTGATGCCCGCGGGAGCGTTGGTGAATTTGAGTCCCTCCGGACCCGCGCCAAAGCGGAGCTTGATGATGCTATTTTGACCGCCGATGGGATTCGCCGAGCCGTGCAGGAGGTTCGCCATCGTCAAGCCACCGGCGAGCTGCTGGAACAGGTTCTCCGTCTCCGAATTGACTACGTCAGCAATGCGCACCATCGCGGTGCTGGGCAAGGTACCTTCATTGACGCCGCCAAGAATCGCCGTGTGGCTGTGGCAATCAATGAGGCCAGGCGCAAGGTGTTTGCCCGTCGCATCGATAACCAGCGTGTCGCTACTCAACTGCGGCTTAAAGAACCCGACCTGCTGCACTTTTCCACTGACTACCAGGACGTTCGCGTTGGTAAGAACGCCTTGTGGGCCACAGGTCCAGACCGTGGCATTCTGAATGAGCACGGATCTCGGAGTGAGCAAGGCGCCACGCGAGGCATTGGGCGACTGGGCGACACGTTGTTTTTGAAGCGCGGTGAGTTCGGCCTTCTTCGTGGCGGCGACACTTTTGTCACCTTTAGGCGTAACATCCTTCCCGCCATTGGAGACAACGTTAGGCGTCTCTGACTTTTTCCCAGTAGGAGGCGGTTCGGCTTTTGTCGTAAGTTGCCTCGCATCGGCAGGTTTTCTGGCTGGCTGAGTCTCAAACGGCACACCGTCAATCCACACCTGCCGAACCTTCGCGTCGGCATCGAAGTAACCCACCCCCTCGACCACGGTAAGGTTCGCAATTTTTCCCGGCTCAATCGTCCCGAGGCGGTCCGCGACGCCGCAGAGCTTCGCTGGCACGGTGGTCAGCGCAGCCAACGCCTCGGGCTCGGCCAAGCCCCGGTCCAACGCGAGGCGGAGATTTTTGCGGAAAACTTTGCGGTCCGTCAGCGCGTGCGTGGTGAGCGCCACTTCGAGGCCCTGCGCCCGGAGCAAGGCCGCGTTTTCCGCCGCCCAATCCCACTGACGGAGTTGGTCGAGCGAGACATCCAGCCAGTCGTCCTCGTCCGGCAACTTGGGCGCGGAAGGCAAGTTCAGCGGCACAATGAACGGGGCATCGACCGCTTTCATCAAGTCCGGCCGACGCCACTCATGGCCGCTCGCGACCACGGCGAAGTTGAGCCCAAGTTCGCGCGCGAGGTGGCCGGCGCGGTCGCCCATCAGCACGCTGCCTGGCTCGATGACAACGGTCGTGGCTTTGTTCAACACCGGCGCGAGCGCGTCGAGCGCGGGATTGAATTCGGGGCGTTTACGCGCAGTGGGCTTGGCGCGGTAATCGGCTTGATCGAGCACGTAATGGCGGGCGTCCGCGAAAGCCTGGCGTACCACGGCAATCGTGCCCATGAGCGACTTGGGATAAACCTCCTGCGACTCTAACGCGATGTGCTGGTGCGTGTCCGCGCGGAGGATGACTTCGTTGGGCGGCGCGTCACTGAGATTTACGAACGCGCTACTGCCACGGATGATTCCGTGCGCAGGTACCACGTTGCCAGCGGTGAAACCGAGTTCGCGCAAGGCTTCGAGCGTCTTGGCGGGCGGCGCGTAATCGCGAGCTACGCGCGCGTGCGGCGTGACACTGGCGACTTCGTAGCCCGCACCAGGCTGCGTGCGGGCCTTTTCCTGACTCTCAACACCAAGGAAGTTGATGCCACTGGTCAGCCCATCCACGGGATCGAAGTGCATGGTGGAAACCGGCGGGTTGGTGCTAGCAATGCTGAGGTAAGCATCAATGAAGCCGGCATAAATCACCGAGTTGCTGGCGGGCCAAACGCGCGCGTCGGCAGGCACGGGCAAATCGCGCCCGGCGGCTTCGATGAGGCCGTCGCGGAGGATGACGGTGGCGTTGGTAAGCGCAGTGGTCGGGTTGAGGAAGACTTTCGCGCCTACAAGCGCGTGTACGCCGGGCGGCTTGGGCCGGTGACCAGCCGAAAGCAGTTCAGCAGCGCGCCCGAGCGAGGCGGCGGCGAACAGACTGGCGGCGCACACAAGGCGGAGAACAACGATGCTCATGGGCGCGGGTTATGCCGCCACTGACGCACTTCTTCAACGAGATTCCCCCTTGCCATACCACTTGCGGGCGACGGGAGCGTGGGTTCACACTTGTTGAAAGCCGCCATGAAACGACTTTTCCTCTTCAGCCTCGGGTTCGCTGCCGCCCATGTATTACCCGCGGCACCCCTACCGCAGCCAAACTTTCCCGCCGCGCTCAACGAAATTGTCACAAACTTGTCCGCCTTCATCCGCGTGGACACGGTGAACCCGCCGGGCAACGAAACGCGCGGCGCGCAGTTCCTCAAGGCCCTCCTCGACCGCGAGGGCATCCCCAGCGAAATCCTCGCGCTCGAACCTGCACGCGGCAGCCTCGTGGCGCGGCTTAGGGGCAACGGTAAGAAAAAACCTTTGATGCTGCTGGGCCACACGGACGTCGTCGGCGTCGAGCGCGAGAAGTGGAACGTCGAGCCGTTCGCCGGGATCGTGAAGGACGGCTGGATTTACGGGCGCGGCGCGCTGGACGACAAGGGCATGACCACGGCCTTCCTCGAAATCTTCCTGCTGCTGCACCGCCACAAGGTGCCGCTGGACCGCGATGTGATCTTCCTCGCGGAGTCCGGCGAAGAGGGCACCACACATGTCGGCATTGATTTTCTGGTGGCGAAGCACTGGGACAAAATCGCTTGCGAATACGCCCTCAACGAGGGCGGGCGCATCCACGAGGCCAACGGCAAAGTCACCTACGTCGGCGTCTCGACCACGGAGAAGGTGCCGCGCCCGTTCCTCATCTCGGCCAAGGGCACCAGCGGCCACGGCTCCCGCCCGCGCCCGGACAACGCCATCGTCCACCTGTGCGCCGCCGTCGCGAAGATCGGCGAGTGGCAGGCCCCGATGCGGCTTAACGACACAACACGCGAGTTTTTTAAACGCCTCGCCACCATCAGCTCACCTGCGGACGCACTCCTCTTCCGGCAGCTCGAGGACCCCGCCGCCGGCCCGATGGCGCAAGAACAACTGCGGCTGAACTTTGGCACTTACCACGCCATGACTCGCACCACGCTCACGCCCACCATCATTAAGGGCGGCTTCCGCATCAACGTCATTCCCGGGGATGCGTTGGCGCAGATTGATGTGCGGGCGCTGCCGGACGAGGACGTAGAACGGCTCGCCGAGGCGATGCGCAAGCTCATCAACGACCCGCAAATCGAAGTCGTCCCCCCCGTCGGCGGTCGACCCGCCGCGCCCCCGTCTAGGTATGACAATGAAATGTTCGGCGCGCTGGAGCGCTCGCAGAAGCGGCAGTTCCCCAGCGCGATCACGATGCCCATGATGGTCGTGGGCGCGACCGACTCCGCGCAACTACGGGCCAAGGGCGTGCAGGCCTACGGTGTCGGAACAGTGTATGCCGATAAGGAAGTCACCGGCATGCACGGTAACGACGAGCGCATCAGCGTCAACGGCCTCGGGCAGTTCATCGAATTTATCTGGCACGCGGTGACCGACGTGGCGGCCACGAAATAGCCTAGCATCTTTGCTCTTCTGTTTTTTCCTACGAAACGGCAGTTTCCCAACATGGAAGCCGACGCTGGAATCTGGTTGTATGGAGTAAGCCTGACACTTTCCGCCCCCATGCTCGTTGCCGACCAACACAAGGCAAAGCAAGCGGACGCCGGCACGGTGCTGATGCCGAATTGGTGCACCCCCAACAAATACATGCGGGGCGAGCAGACTCAGCGCTTGCTTGAAGACTTAACCGGGTTTGACAGACCCACACCCGCCACGCCGGCGGAGAGACAATAGAACTATTGGCCATTGGCGTCTGCCATTGGCTGTTAGTTATTCCCCTATGGCCGGCCTGATCCCACCGCAGAAGCTCGAGGAAATCCGCGCCGCCAGCGACATCGTGGATGTTATCACCGGCTACCTTGGGCCGCTTAAGCGCGCCGGCGGCAGCAACTTCGTTACGCTCTGTCCGTTCCACCGCGAGAAGTCGCCCAGCTTCAATGTCAGTGCGTCAAAGCAATACTTCCATTGCTTCGGCTGCCACAAGGGCGGCGACGTGTTCACCTTCGTCAAGGAATACGAAAACCTCTCTTTCATCGAGGCCGTCCGCCGGCTCGCTGATCGTGCGCGCATCGTGCTCGAATTCGAGGACAACCCGCACGCCAAGCAACAGCGCGGCGAGAAGGAATCGCTGCTCCTCCTACACGAGGAGATTTGTAAGCGCTGGCAGACCGCGCTGGCGAACGACGCCGGCGGACAGCTCGCGCGCGACTACCTCGCCAAGCGCGGCGTTTCCGCCGAGGCCGTGAAGCTCTTCCGGCTTGGCTATGCCCCCGACGCGTGGGACGACACGGTGAACTGGGCGAAGTCCAAGAACTTTGACCTAGCACTTGTCGAGAAAGGCGGTCTGATCATCCGCAAAGAGGGTGCAGACCGTTTCTACGACCGCTTTCGAGGCCGGCTCATGTTCCCCATCTGCGACGAACAGGGCCGGGTCATTGGCTTCAGCGGGCGCGTGCTGTCCGGCGACGAGAAAACCGCGAAGTATGTCAACTCGCCAGAAACGCCCATCTTTACCAAAGGCCGGGTCATTTTCGGCCTGGACAAGTCCAAGCGCGCCGTTGCCGACCAAGACTGTGCGATCATCTGCGAAGGCCAACTGGACCTCATCGCTTGCTTCATGGCTGGCGTGAAGCATGTCGTCGCGCCGCAAGGCACAGCGCTCACCGCCGACCACTGCCGCATCCTCAAGCGTTACGCCGACGAGGTTGTGCTTTGCTTTGATTCCGACAACGCGGGGCAAAACGCGGCCGTGCGCTCCCTCGACATCTTGCTCGCCAGCGGCCTCGCCGTTCGCGTCGCAACCATACCCGCACCGCACGACCCAGACAGCTTCATCAAAGCGCACGGCGGGGCGGCTTTTGGACAACTCATTGAGCGGGCAGAAAACTTTTTTGACTACTATCTCAACCGGCTGTGCGTGCAGAACGATCTCGCAACCGACAAAGGTCGGCTAGCCGTGCTGCACGCGATGGCCGAAGCCACGCAGAAAACCGGTAACGCCGTGCTTACCGACACCTACGCGCAGAGAACCGCCGCGCGACTGGGCGTTGCGCCGGAAGCAGCGCGAGCGGAGTTTAAGAAAATTGCTGCTGCAGTGCGAAAGTTCACGCCACGCCCAGAGTCGCCCACTCTCCGAACCGGTGGTTTGGAATCAGCTTCGGTTCCGCCCCATTCGCCCAACCGCAGCTCTTCCAAATCACCAGCACGAGCCGATCCTGACAGCCCGCCTGATGACTATTACGATTCGCAGCCCGCCGCACCTAACGAAGGGCATTCTAATGATCTATTGCCCAGTCCCGAGCCAGCGCCAGAGCCGGAAGGCCCGCCACCAAAACAAGAGTTATGGCTGCTACAGGCGCTCTTTCACGCCGACGACCAAATGGAGTGGCTCGCCGCCACGCTCCAACTCGAATGGCTGACGCATTCGGGCGTGCGAGATATCGTAGCGCTGCGGCTCGTGGGGATTGCTGGCGGCCTTTCGCCCAGTCCCGCGCAATTGCTCGGCGAACTACCCAATGACGCCACGCGCGCCCTTTGCACGCAGGCATTAGCCGAAAGCGAGCGGATGCTGGCTGATCCCGCCGATGTGCCAGGCACCGACCCGCTTCGCGCCGCACGCATCAAGGCCGACCGAGCCAAGGCCCGACAAGCCATGCTCCGCGACGCCCTCACCCGGCTGCGAAACGAACACTTAGACCGCCGAATGACCGAATTAAATCGTGAATTGAATCTGCCCCAGCTCGAAGACTCTGAGCAGAATGCCATTCTCCGTGAGCGCGAACAATTGCGGCAGCAAAAGCAACAGCCGTTGGGTTGAGCTAAATCAACACCATGCTGCGGGGAGCAGAGGCAAACAACATAAGACGGCTCATCATCTCCCCACGCCCAACAAGCTAGCGACGAATTTGTTATTGGAGCGAAACCGCCCGTGATAACTTTATCAGGATGTTCATGGCCAATCGATCCAAGGAATGCCCACTGAGACTTCCGCTTGGGCTTTAGTCGATCATCCGCTACCATCTACGTGCGATGAATCAATCGGCGATCATTGACGGGCTGCTAACCTACTTGTTTTTCATCCCGTTGCTTACGTTCCACGAGTGGGCGCACGCGTGGGTAGCGTGGAAGTGCGGCGATGATACGGCTTACTCACAGGGCCGCGTGACCCTAAACCCCATCATGCACATGGAGCTAATCGGCACCGTGGTGCTGCCGCTGTTGGGGATCTTCCTGTCGCTCAGTAACTCCGCGCTCGCCGGCTTCATCATCGGCTGGGGCCGGCCCGTGCCGGTGAACATCTCTAACCTGCGTAGCCCACGCCGCGACGACACGCTGGTCGCGCTGGCCGGCCCGGCCATCAACCTCGCGCTCGCGTTCGTCCTGCTCGCGGCGGTGAAGGGTTGCGCGCTAACAGGCTTCACGGGCTTTAACGACGTTGGCATGCGCATGGCGGTGTTGAGCCTCTTCCTTTGCTTTTTCAACCTCCTGCCCATCCCGCCGCTGGATGGCTCGCACGTGCTTAAAAACGCCATCGGCATGAGCCATGAAACCTATTGGCGGCTCTGCCAATACGGGTTTATTGCCGTCATCATCGTCATTAACCTGCCCGGCGTGCGCGAAGCTTTAGCATGGGTAACCTTTAGCACGTTGACTTTCATGGCAGCCGTGCTCGGCTTGCGCTGAGATGTAAAATGCGTTGTCTTCCCTTGCCCTGCCGCAGAATCTCCCCCCGTCCGACATGATGAAGACCTTCGCTGAACTCGGCTTCCCCGGTCGCCTCATCGCGGTCGAGGGACTCGACGGCTCCGGCAAGTCCACGCAGATTTACCTGCTCAAGCGCTGGCTGGAGCTGCGCGGCCTCAAGGTCTTCTTCAGCGAGTGGAACTCTTCTGAATTGGTTAAGTCCGCCACCAGCAAAGGTAAGAAGATGACCCTGCTGACGCCCACTACATTCAGCCTGATCCACGCCACGGACTTTGCCGACCGCTACGAGCGTCAGCTGGTGCCGCTATTGCGGGCGGGCTACCTCGTGCTGTGCGACCGTTTTTTCTTCACGGCCTTTGCGCGCGACGTGGTACGAACCTGCCCGCCCGAGTGGGTACGCGGCCTCTACAGCTTCGCCGCGCAGCCGGACCTGACGTTCTTCTTCCGCGCGGACTTGGAGGTGTCATTGAACCGCATCCTCGATGGCCGGCCCGAACTAAAATACTTTGAAGCCGGCATGGACATGGGGTTTTCCAACGATCCTTACGAGAGCTTCCGTATCTTCCAAGGCCGCATCCTTGAGCAGTACCTCGCCATGAGCCGCGAATTTAACTTTAACGTAATTGACGCCAACGAAACCGTTGAGACGCAGCAGGCCATCGTGCGCAAGCTTGTCGCCGATCGCATTAATTTGCCCTCCTTCGCCCTCCAAAAAGCGTGATCATGCCCATCCCGCGCAAACTCAAACGCCTCGCCGCTGCGCCCCGCACGCCGGAAGTCCGCATCCCCAAGCTCACCCCCAAACGCTTTTACGGCGAGGGCATTCCCGGCGTCGACGAGGAGAGGCTCAAGGGCAAACTCATCGTCGTCGAGGGTGCGGACGGCTCCGGCCGCTCGACACAAATCGCCCAACTCGTGCAATGGCTTGAGGGCAGCGGCCACGCCACCGTGCAGGTCGGCCTCAAGCGCTCCACCCTCGTGAGCGAGGAACTGGAGAAAGCCCAGAATGGCAACATTCTCAGCCACACCACCCTTAGCCTCTTCTACGCCACTGACTTTGCCGACCAAGTCGAAAACATCATGCTGCCCGCGCTCAAGGCGGGCTTCATGGTTCTGGCCGACCGCTACATCTACACCCTCATGGCGCGCGACCTCGTGCGCGGCATGGACGAAGCGTGGCTCAAGAACCTTTACGGCATTGCACTGGTACCCGACGCCGTCTTCTACCTAAACATCACGCCTGAGCAGCTCGTGCAGCGAAATTTCGCAAAAAACAAAGCACTCGACTACTGGGAGAGCGGCATGGACCTCGGCCTTTCGCGCGATATGTTTGACAGTTTTCTAAAATACCAAGTGCTCATGGCCGGGCAGTTTACCCGCCTGCAAGCCACTTACGGCTTCGACATCGTAGACGCCGATCGCTCGCCCGACGACATCAACGCCGACCTACGCCGCAAGATCGAGTCTGTGTTAGCGGGGCGCTAAACTGCCAGCTCACTTGAACGACTCCAATCTGGCTGCTGGCGGTGGGCTGGTTAAGTCGCGAAAGTTTTCGCCGTCCGTGCCTTTCACGCGACGGGCAATGTAAATTTACCACGCATGGCCGAGTTCTCTGGCAAACGCGAATACTTCGTCGGCGTGGATCTTGGTGGCACCAAGATCCTCGCTGGTGTTTTCACGCCGCAACTCAAGTGCCTCGGTAAAGTCAAGATGAGCACCAAGCCTGAGCGCGGCCCCGAGGGCGTGCTGGAGCGCGTCACCCGCTGCGTGAAGGAGGTGGTGGGTGAGTGTAACCTCAAGCCGGATGACATCCGCGCCGTGGGCATCGGCGCGCCAGGGGCGGTTGACCCGGAGGCAGGCCGGATGATCTTCGCGCCAAACCTCAAGTGGGAGGATGTACCGTTGAAGAAGGCGTTGGAGAAGCAGCTTGATCTGCCAGTCTTCGCCGAGAACGACTGCAATGTCTGCGCTCTTGGTGTGTATGAGACGGAGCTAGACCCCAAGCCGCGTTCGATGGTGGGCATCTTCCTCGGCACGGGCATCGGCGCGGGCATCGTGCTCGATGGCAAGCCTTACTCGGGCTTCAACCGCACCGCCGGTGAGATCGGCCACATGGTGCTGGACGTGGATGGTCCCAAGTGCGGTTGCGGCAATAAGGGCTGCTTCGAGGCCCTTGCCAGTCGCACCGCGCTCTTTCGCCGCATCCAGACTGCCGTAAAGGACGGCCAAAAGACTGTGCTGACCGACATGCTCGGCCCGGAGCTCACCGATATGCGCAGTGGCGACCTCCGCAAGGCGCTGCGGCGCGGAGACAAGTTCATCGAGCAAATCGTGGAGGAGGCAGCCGAATACACCGGCACCGCCGTCGCCAACGTTATTAACTTTTTGAACCCAGAGGTCGTTGTCCTCGGCGGCGGGGTGATGGACCAACTCGCCGACGAAATGATGGCTATCATCATCGCGACGGCGGAGGATTACGCGCTGCCCGGCACAGCCAAGGGCATCAAGATCATCGCCAGCAAGCTCGGTGACGACGCCGGCATCACGGGCGCGGCCGTGCTCGCAATGCGCGAGTCAAAGGAGAGATGATTAATAACCAGTGCTTAGTCCCGTGAGCCAAGACCCTGAGCATTTCACTGCCTCCGCCTCACGGGCCGCATTCCGCATTCCGCGTTCGGACCGCCGCGCGGTCATCGATATTGGCACCAACTCAGTAAAGTTGCTCGTCGCAGATGTTTTCCCCGCCGCCGTCGAGCCAATCTGGGAAGGCAGTGAGCAGACGCGCCTGGGCCGAGGCTTTTATGACGACCACCGGCTCCGCCCCGAGGCCATCGCCGACACCGCCAAGGCCGTCGCCCATTTCACCGCCATCGCCCAAAAGCAGGGCGCCTCACATCTCCGAGTTATCGCCACCAGCGCGGCGCGCGACGCAGAAAACGCGAATGAGTTGCTCGCGGCCGTGCGCACGGCCAGCGGCGTAACAATCGAGGTGATTAGCGGCGAGCAAGAGGCAGACTGGGTATTTCAAGGCGTGCTGACAAACGACTCTTTGAGCAACCAAACGGTGCTACTGCTCGATGTGGGCGGCGGCAGTACGGAGTTCATCCTCGGCAACGCTGACTGTGCGATCTTTCGTGACAGCTTCAAACTCGGTACCGTCCGGCTGCTAGAATCTGCGAGCCTCTCTGACCCGCCCACACCCGCTGAGTTGGCCAATCTCCGTGCACAGCTCCGTGCCTTTCTGGAATGCGAAGTGCGCCCGCGGCTCGCGCCGCACCTGGACCAGCTCTTGCCGGCCCGGCCCTGCCTTGTCGGCACTGGTGGCACCACAAGCATCCTGGCGCGACTAGAACTCCAACTCGCCGACTACGACCGCGAACGCATCGAAGCCACGCGCTTCACCGCCGCGCGGCTGCGCTGGCACGTTGAGCGGCTCTGGCATCTGCCGCTGGCAAAAAGGCGCGAGTTGCCCGGTTTGCCACCCACGCGTGCGGACGTGATCCTGTTCGGCGCGGCCATCTACGAGGCGGTGATGGAAGCCTTCGGCCTCGCCGAGTTACGTGTGAGCACACGCGGGTTGCGCTTTGCCGCCGTGCGCCCATGACGCAGAAGGCGCGCTTGCGCTTGTCGCCGAGAGCCGCCATAAACGCGACTGTGTCCGTCACCTATCTGCTGTCAGCCCTGTTCAGCACGCTGCTGGCCTGCGTACTGCCCGCCATTGCTCAAGTTGAAAGAGCAACTGGCAGCAAGAGTCTGCTCGCCCCGTGGAGTTCCCACGAACTGGTGCTGTACGCAAACGCAACCGTCCACACTGTCGCTGGCGAAACGCTCGCGCCCGGCTTCGTCCTGACGCGCGGAACCAAGATTCTTTCCGTCACGAAGACCTCGCCCAACGCGAAGCCCGACCGCACGGTGGACTTGAATGGGTTACACCTTTTTCCCGGCCTCATCCTGCCGACAAGTTCACTTGGCCTCACCGAGATTTCCGCCGTGCGCGCCACGCAAGATACGACCGAGACCGGTACCCACACGCCCGACGTGCGCGCATGGTTATCGGTCAACCCGGACTCAGAACTGATCCCCGTCGCGCGCGCCAACGGCATCACACACGCGCTGGTGCTCCCGCTCGGCGGCACGGTCAGCGGCCAGTCCGGCGTCATCTCGCTCGCCGGCTGGACGATGGAGGAGATGACCGTCAAGGCGCCCATCGCGCTGCACGTCTTCTGGCCCGCGATGCAACTGAACGTCATGCCCAAGGAACTCTCTCGCGGGACAAAGGCCAAATCGCCCGAGGACCAAGCCAAGGAACGCAATAAACGCCTCAAAGACCTCGACGATTTTTTTGACGAGGCGAACGCCTATGCAAAGACTGAAAGCGGTAAAACCAAGGATGGCAAACCGCCAGCGAAGGTTCCCGCCTGGGAAGCAATGCTGCCCTTCGTGCGCGGCGAACTGCCGCTCATCGTCCACGCCAACGATGTGCGCCAAATCAAGGCCGCACTCGCTTGGGCCGCGCAGCGCAAATACAAGATCACCATCGCCGGCGGACGCGACGCATGGCGCGTGGCCGAAGACTTGGCCGCCGCGAAGGTGCCGGTTATTTTCGAGTCCACATTCGACCAGCCATTTCGCGATACGGACGCCTACGACGCGCAATTCAAGGGCGCAGCCACGCTGCACAAGGCCGGCGTGAAGGTGCTGTTCAGCGAGGGTTCCGGCGCGAGCAACGCAACTTCTGCGCGCAACACACCCTATGCAGCCGCGCATGCTGTGGCCTTCGGCCTGCCTGAAGTCGAGGCGCTCAAGGGCCTCACGCTATATCCCGCACAGGTGCTCGGCCTTGCTGACCGCCTCGGCTCATTGGAGGTAAACAAGGACGCAACTTTCATTGCCTGCGACGGAAACATCCTCGACCTCCGCGCGAATGTGAAGCGGATGTGGATTGCCGGCCGCGAAGTATCACTCGACAGCCGCCACACTCGACTCTACGAGAAATACAAGGATCGGCCCACCGCGAAGTGATGTCGAATTAAGACGGCTTCGACCCGGCCACCAACAAGAGATGCGTCTGTTGAGGGCGAGCGGGCTGAGGGGGCTGCCACTCAATAGCGCCATCCACAGCACGGCGCATTTGCTCAAACCACCAGCCTGCGCTGGGTAAGCGGCGCTGACGACGCGGCGCTGGGTAGCGGGAGGGGGTGGCATTGGCGAGGGTGAGTTGCATTTGGTGCTTCATAATTTGTCTTTCTTTTGCACCAGTCTGCGCGGGTTGGTCGGACATAGGCTGTCCTAGCAAAAAATTTCTTTGCATCCTCCGGTTGGTTTTTCCTTCCCGAACTCTTGACCTAATCGCACATTGCAGACTGATGCGACCATCGCCGCTTGCCAGCCCTGTCCGTTTCACACGTTCCTTTTGGCCTTCACGACAATTAAGAGCTAGTTCAACAGTGAGAAGAGAATTAGGCCAAAAAAGGCGCGGCCGAATTTAGCGAGATGAGCCTTTTTCTACGCGCGCGATCAAAGATCGAAGAAGTGGTCGTCGAACTCACCCCACCGCCGCGAGTGACAAAACAATCCTTGCACCGCGCGCGACTACGGGATGAGTGGCTCATCGCCTCAACCCAAGCGGGCCAACGCAATTTCAGGTCGAACGTTCAGATCGCGCTGGGTATCACCAGCGTGCGGAAGGGAGCCAAGTTAGGTTTGCGAAAAATCGCCACCCACTAGCCAACCATGCTACTCGCTTTCCACAAACCTTACGGGGTCCTGTCCCAATTCACACCCGAGCCGGGTTCGAAGTTTCGCACCCTCGCGGAGTTTGGCTTTCCGCCCCGCGTATATGCGATTGGTCGACTAGATGCGGACTCAGAGGGCTTGCTGCTGCTAAGTGACGAAGTGGAATTGAACCAACAGCTCCTTCATCCACGCCATGCACATGAACGCGAGTATTGGGTGCAGGTGGAGCGAATTCCCACCGCCGCAGCCCTGCGCCAAATGGAGCAGGGCCTTGTGATCCAAGGCCACCGCACCCTGCCCTGCCGCGCGCGCCTGCTCGACCCGTCTCCCGAAATACCCCCGCGCGATCCGCCTATACGCACACGTAAGAGCGTGCCGGAATGCTGGCTCGCGCTCGAGCTAATCGAGGGTAAAAACCGCCAGGTACGCCGCATGACTGCCGCCATTGGTCACCCGACTTTGCGCCTAGTTAGAATGCGAATCGGCGGCTTTTGGTTGGGCAGCTTACCTACAGGGGATTGGAAGCGAATTGAACCTAAGGAACGAAAGCTCATACTGGGTTGAGCCGCCCGCCAGTTTAAGCCCTATTACCTGAATACTGAATACCGCCCACCTCGTCCGCAATTGACTCATGCGCCCCAAGCTCTTCGTTGCCGTCTTGTTACTCGCCACTGCCTCGCACGCCGCGCACTGGCCGCAATTTCGCGGCCCCGATGCCACCGCCTCCGCTGTCGGCACGGGCAAACCGCCTGTTCATTTTGGGCCAAAGACTAACCTTCTTTGGAGCACCGAACTACCGCCGGGGATTTCCTCACCGGTGCTCTGGGACGGCCGCATTTTCCTTACCGGCGTGGACAATGGGAAACTGGTCACTCTGGCAATCGACCGTATCACAGGCAAAATGCTCTGGCTCCAGCCCGCGCCTGCCGAAAAACTGGAGGCTGCCCACCGCATCGGCAGTCCCGCTGCACCCACGGCCTGTACCGACGGAGAACGCGTGATCACATATTTCGGCAGTTACGGGCTGCTGGCATATGATTTGGCCGGTAAGGAACTGTGGCGGCATCCGCTTCCCACACCAGTGGTCGAGTTCGGCTCCAGCAGCTCGCCTATTCTCCTCGGCGACCTCGTCATCCAGCTCTGTGACTCGGACATGAACTCCTTTCTCGTGGCGGTGGACAAGCGCACGGGCAAACAAGTTTGGAAAACCGCGCGGCCTGATCACCGGCGCGGCTTTGCCACGCCCTACGTCTGGCGGCACAACGGCGTCGAGGAACTTATCGTCAACGGCTCGCTCAAGCTTTCCTCCTACGACCCGAAGACTGGCAAACTCCTCTGGTCCTCGCGGGGCATGGCGCGCGTCGCCAACGCTTCGCCCACCGCGGGCGACGGCCTGCTGTTCATCGCGAGTTGGAACATCGGTAGTGACGCCGGTGATCGGTTGGCCTTGTCGCCCCACGCCGATTTCTTGGAGCAACATGACAAAAACAGGGACGGCAAGCTGACCAAGGACGAATTCCCCACTGGCCCGTTCAAGGACCGCTTCAGCCAGTTTGATCTCGACAAAGACGGCCTCGTGACCAAGGCCGAATACGAGGGCATGGCGGACCAGTTCGTGCAGGCGGAGAACGCCATTTTCGCCGTGAAGCCGGGCGGGCGTGGCGAGATTTCCGGCACCCACATCGCGTGGAAGCACAACCGAAGCCTGCCCTACGTGGCCTCGCCGCTTTACCATCAGGGTCGGGTCTATACCGTGCGCAGCGGCGGCATGGCGACCTGCTACGACGCGAAGACCGGTGAGATAATCTACCGCGACGAACGCCTCGGCGCGTTGGGTGACTACTACTCCAGCCTAACGGCGGCTGACGGGACCGTTTATGCGATCTCCCAGAAGGGCACTGTGACCGTCTTCGGCGGTAGCAACGCACTTGAGGTAATCGCCCGCAACGAAATGGGCGAAATCGTTATGTCCACGCCCGCGATCGTGGACGGCCGCATTTATTTGCGGACGGAAAAGCGCCTGATGTGCTTTGGAAAGTAAAGCAACCCGCGCCTGAAGTTTGTTTCTTGTTGGTCAAATGCTACGTACAAACAATTCTTGCCAAACGTGCCATGCATTTGTCCGTGGTCAGAATCTAGTCCCGCTCTACTTGTTTCAGCCCAACGGGCAGATGGGCTTTTGGGAGACACTCCGCCCGTATGCTCTTCCTGAGGCGCAATGGCTTGGGGAGGCTGACCGGGCGTTGGCGCAGGCAGCTACCGGACGGTGGGCTGTGCGGCGGCCAACCTGATAAACTTTCTCAGGTTCTTGGCTTGCACAGAGCCGAATGCACCCTAAATTACGCATACGTATGTTTTCACAAAACTCCTACGATGCGATCGTGGTTGGCGGTGGTCCTTCTGGCGCCTCATCTTCCTACATTCTCTCTGAGCACGGACACCGTGTGCTTTTGTTAGAGCGCGAGAAGTTTCCTCGCTACCACATCGGCGAGTCCATGATCCCTTTTACCTACGGACCGATGGAGCGTCTGGGCCTAATCCCGAGGATGAAGCAGTCACATTTCATGAAGAAGTATAGCGTGGTATTCATCTCCCCCAACGGAACTGTCAGCACCCCGTTTTACTTTTTCAATCGTTACGACCGCGATAGTGTCGCACAGACTTGGCAGGTGCTGCGCAGCGAACTCGATCAAATGCTTCTCGACCA
>VHDH01000022.1 GCA_016871445.1 Verrucomicrobiota bacterium
TAAGCCTGGTGAAGGTAAGCCTGGTGAAGGTAAGCCTGGTGAAGGTAAGCCTGGTGAAGGTAAGCCTGGTGAAGGTAAGCCTGGTGAAGGTAAGCCTGGTGAAGGTAAGCCCGGTGAAGGTAAGCCCGGTGAAGGTAAGCCCGGTGAAGGATCCCCGCAGGCCGGCAAGCCTACGCCTTCACCCGCGCAGCTTGCCAAACAGCAAGCCGACGTGAAGGCGCTCACCGAGCAACTCGCCGCGTCGCAGGCCGCGCAACAGGCCGCGTCACCGCTGGATGCGGCCGCGCAGATGGTGGCTCCGCTGGCTGCCGGTGAGGCCGGGCCGCTCCCACAATTAGCGCAGATGTCCCTCGACAAGGCACTACAAGCGCTCACCCAAGCCGCTGCACAAGCAGAGGCTGGCAAAGCTCAGCCCGCCCAAGCCAACGCCGAGGCCGCGCAAGCCGCGCTCGCGCAGGCCGCCGCTGCGCTTGCGCTCGCCCAGGAAGGCGTCGGCCAGCAGATGGCGCAGCAAGGGAAAGGACAACAGGGCCAAGGCCAAAGCCAGCAACAGGGCAAAGGTCAGGCCCAAGGCCCCGGCCAAAACACCCCGCAGGCCAACAGCAAGGAAGGCCAAGGGGATGGCAAGCAGGGCAACTGGAACGGTGAGGGCGGGGCGGACGGCCCAACGCGTCAAGCCAAGGGTAGCAGCGGCTTTCTCGGCTTACCCGCGCGCGACCGCAATGCGATTCTCCAAAGCCAGACTGAACGCGCTCCTGAGGAATACAGCCCGCTGGTCGAGCAGTATCTCAAGAACCTCTCCGACTCCGCGGCGCGCGGACGAAAGAAGTAAGCGAAGGGAGCCACCGCAGTGCGCCTGCTTCCGCGAGGTCTTGGACTGCGCCAGTGCTGTATCGCTGTTCAAAAGCGGATATGTGGAAAGTTTGTCAAACATGTGGCAGGAAACGGTCGCGCTCCTCGACGCTGTGTCGCTACCCTCGGCGACAGGCAAATTGAGCCCGAACATTCTGGGCAATTGAAGAGAGCAGGGGTGAAATCTTTGTTCGGCCCCGTGCTTTGGGTTGTCTTTCTTCTTCTAGCAACGGCTCCGTTCCAACACGCCGCCGCCCACACCGCCTCACTCACGCGAGTGGATGCGCGGCTCACGACCAATTCCCTTACGCTCACCTTCCAACTCAACCAGCCGGATCTGCTCCAGTTCCTGGCGGGCCGCACCAACGACGCGGTCGTGCTGATGACGCCGGAGCAGGTGCGCACGCTTGCCACGAACATTGCCGACTACGTCCAGTCGCGTATCCACTTCGCGCTGGATACAAACCCGCCCGTGCGGGGCGTGCTCTCGAACTGGCCGCCCGCGCCGCTCGTGCTCACGCGCGAGGAACGGCCCGGCGAGGTCGTCCCGGCGCCACTGCCGCTAACGGTGCAGTGGAAAATTCCCGCGAGTGCCAAAGAGATGGAGTTGTCCTTTTCGCTTTATTCGACCTTTGGTTTCGCTGCGCTGTTTGAGGTGCTGTTCCACCGCGGCAAGGACGTCCCGCCCGTGCTGCAACTCGTGCAATCGCGGCAGGCCATGGTGATTGACCTCACTGCGTTTCAGGAAGACCTGCGAACCGTGGAACAGCCCGATCCCGCGAAGCACCGAGACGTGCCACCGGCCGCGCCCGTGGTGCGTAACACGGCGGCTCAGTTCACCGAGCTTGGCTTCAAGCACATTCTGCCCCAGGGCTTGGATCACATCCTCTTCGTGCTTGGGCTGTTCCTCCTCAGCCCGAAGCTCAAGCCGCTGCTTTGGCAGGTGACAACTTTTACCGTCGCGCACTCGGTCACGCTCGCGCTCGGGGTGCTAGGCATCTTCGCGCTGCCGGGGCGCATGGTGGAACCCATCATCGCGCTTTCCATCACGGTGGTGGCCATTGAGAATTTGTTTCGCAGTGAGGTTTCGCCGGGGCGTTGGGCGGCGGTGTTCGGGTTCGGGCTGATTCACGGCATGGGTTTCGCCAGCGTCCTCAGCGAAGTGGGCTTGCCCCGAGATCAGCTTGGCATGGCACTCTTGTGCTTCAACGTGGGCGTGGAGTTAGGCCAACTTACAGTCATTGCCCTCGCTTTCGCCGCGACGAGATGGTGCGCCGACCGCGCGTGGTATGGCCCATGGGTGCGGCGGCCCGCCTGCTTGCTTATCGCGCTCACCGGAGTCGTGTGGACTGTGGAGCGAATGATGCAGTAATTAAGTTTGAGGAAACATTGCTCCGCGTCACTGTCCAGGTACAGTCTGCCAAAAATGCTGTTGCTCATGAGACTTTCTTTCGTTTTCGCAGGTGTTGCCGGTTTGCTTGCCACTACAACGCCCATTTTTGCCCAGCTCACCGCGCCCGTGCCACAGCCCGTCGTCGGGGCTCGCCAGCCAACGCTAAGTCCAGATGGCAAGCGCCTTGCCTTTGTGTATCGCGGTGATGTGTGGGTGGCGGCAAGCGAGGGAGGGCGCGCGACGGCGCTGACCTCGCACGTCGAAGCAGATGCTTACCCGTGCTTTTCGCCAGACGGCAAATGGGTTGCCTTTGCCAGTAAACGCAATGGCGGGTGGGACCTGTTCGTGGTGCCGGCAGAAGGTGGGCCTGCGCAGCAAATCACTTGGCACAGTGGCGCGGAATATCCCGGCGGCTGGAGTCCAGACGGCAAGCAACTAATCTTCGCCGGTCGCCGCGAGACACCCAACTACGCACTCTATGCAGTGGACTTGAAGACTCTGGGCACCTCGCGGCTCACGGAGGACTATGCGGCGCTGAACTACCCAAGCTTCTCCCCGGACGGGAAATCCGTAGTCTATGGGCGATACGGTTTTCCGTGGACGCGCCCACGCTACACCGGCGCGGCGGCGGCGCAAATCTGGACGCTGAACATCGCCGACGGTCGCCGCAAACCGCTCACCAACGACGATCGGCAGCATCTCTGGACGCAGTTCCTCCCCGATGGCAAACGCCTACTCACCGTCACCGTCGGTGAAGTCACGCCCTCCGCGAGCAAGCTCAACGAACCGATCCCCAAAGTCACGGACTCGCCCGCGCGCACGCCCAACCTCTGGCTCTATGACCTCGATGGCAAAAGCAAGCAACTCACGCTTTTCACCGGCGACGCAGTGCGCTGGCCGACGGTGGCGATGAAATCAGCGGACATCGCATTCGAGTACGGACCGGATTTGTGGTTGCTGAAGAGCGGAACTAAAACTGCCACCAAGCTCAAGTTCGTGGTCAGTGCAGATGAAAAACAAACCACCCGGCGACGCGAGAAACTCACCAGTGGTGTGACTGAAGCCGAGCTTTCGCCGGACGGCAAGACCCTGGCCTTCGGTCTGCGCGGCGACATCTGGACGGTGGCGATGGAGAAGAGCAAAGGCGTAGCGGGCCGTGGCGAGGAGTTCGCGCGGCGGCTCACGGAGTGGGTGGGCGACGACTCCGATTTCACTTGGGCGCGCGACGGCAAGAAGCTCTATTTCACCAGCGACCGCGAGTTCAACACGCGCATTTACGAATTGGACCTCGCCACGCTCGCAGTGAAATCACTCTGGCAGCGCTCCGAGGAAATCACGCGGCTTTCATTATGCCCGGATGGCCAGCACCTCGCGTTTTGGGTCGCGGGTAACGACGGTGGTCTCTACACCTTGGCATTGGCGGACGGGGCCACCAAGCGCATCGTGCATGTGCCCGGCACTCACTGGCGGACGTCAGGTGGCGGGGATTTCGCGTGGTCGCCGGACATGCAGTGGGTTGCCTATATGCGCAAGGGCGAAACACGGAGTTGGAACATCTGGGTTGTCCCCGCTGCGGGCGGCGAGGCGCAGAACGTGACACGACTCAACGCGCAGCACACGCAGCCCACGTGGTCACCGGATGGGAAATACATCTTCTTCCAAAGCGACCGAGACGGACTCGGACTCTACGTGCTGCCGTTGCAACCTGAGTCTGCCCGACTGACGGACACAGACCTGAAGTTCGAGAAGCCCAAGGACAAAGTGAAAGTGCAAATTGACTTTACGGACATCCAACGGCGCATCCGCAAGCTTTCATCGCAAAACCCCCAAGCGGATTTGCTGGTCACGGCGGACGGCACCATTGCGTTCATGTCCGAGGGCGATGTCTGGACGGTCAGTTACGACGGCAAGGAAACTAAGCGCCTGACCACGGGCGGCAACAAAGCGGGTCTGCGCTTGCTGCCGGAAAGCAAGGCCGCCCTCTACGTGCAGAACGCCGAGGTCTGGAAGTTTAGGCTCGGAGACTTGAAGGGCCCGGAAAAAGTAACTTTCAACGCGGACTTTGACCGCGACGTGAAAGCGGAGCGCAAGGCGGCCTTTACGCAATTTTGGCGCAGTTACCACCACAACTTTTACGACCCAAACTTCCACGGACGCGACTGGGAAGCCATCCGCAAACGGTATGAGCCGATGCTCGATTCGGTTGAAACCCATGATGATTTCTCCACCGTGCTGGGCATGATGATTGGGGAACTGGAAGCCTCACATAGCGAGGTTACCCCGGCGGCGGGCAGCACCCCGGAGCCAGTTACGCCGCACTTGGGTTTCACCTTAGATTATACGCACGCTGGGCCGGGCCTGCGCGTGGCCAACGTGCCCACCGGTGCGCCCGGTTCCTACAAACAGACTGAGATCAAGCCTGGCGATTACGTCCTGACCATCAACGGGCAGGACGTGGCGCTGAATGAAAAGCTCTACCAGTTCATCAACGACCGGCAGGACCGCGAGTTCGAGTTCCTCGTTAACAAGGAACCGAAAAAGGAAGGCGCGCGGAAGGTGAAATACAAAGTGCTAACCGCCGCCGAGTGGGAAAATCTGCAATACCAAAACCGCATTGAGCGACTACGCACCTATGTGGAGAAACAGACCGGTGGCAAGCTCGGCTACCTGCACATCAGTGCCATGGGCGGCGAGAACCAGACCCGCTTCGAACGCGAGGCCTACGAATACATGAGCGGCAAGCAGGGCATGATCATTGACGTGCGTTTCAATCGGGGCGGCAATATTTCGGACACGCTTATTGACTGGCTGGAGCGCAAACAACACGGCTGGTATCGCCCGCGCGACGAAGGCCCCGAAGCCGCGCCCAACCGCTCGTGGGAAAAACCCGTCATCGTGCTGATGAACGAGCACAGCTACTCCAACGGCGAAATGTTCCCCTACGCCATGCGCCAGCGCGGCATTGCCAAGATCGTCGGCATGCCCACGCCGGGCTATGTGATCTGGACTTGGGCTCTGCGCCTGACCGATGGCACTGGCGCACGGATGCCGCAGGGCGGTGTCTTCCGCATGGACGGCACGAACATGGAAAACCAAGGCGAGCAACCCGACGTACGCCTTTGGCTCACGCCTGAAGACTGGCTCACCCAACGCGATCCGCAACTCGACAAGGCCATCGAAATGCTGCTCCCCCAAAAGAAAGCCGAGGCCAAGTAGCCGGTTAGTTTATTTCAGTCCGCTAGGCTCGAACACCGCTTCTTTGCCAACCACCGTCAGCATTGGGGTAACAGCTCGATGTAATTAATCCGCTGCTACGATTGCTGAAAATTAAAGCCCCGCGAGCACCTCTAACCTACTTAGTGATCTTCAGAATCCGGTGGTTATAGCTGTCTGTAATGTAAAGCGTGCCGTCGCGATGTACCGTGACGCCGTGTGGCCGAGCAAGATCACATTCCAAGGGTGAACCTCCCAATGCTCCCCTGCCCTGCTTGCCAGTGCCGGCCACACGCGTTAGCTGGCCATCCTTGGGCGTGAACTTGCGGATGAGATGGCTCTCAGCGTCGGCCATGATGACGTTGTCCTCGAGGTCTACGCAAAGGTGTTTCGGCCCGTTCATGGAGGCTTCGAGGGCAGGGCCGCCATCGCCGGTGCTGCCCTTTTTGCCACTGGCATTGACGACGGTCTTGATCTTGCCGTCGGGCGTGACAACACGCAGCGCGTTGCCGCCGCGCTCGAGGATGTAAAGGTTCCCCTTGCGGTCCGGGGCGGCAGCGCGCGGGTCGGACAGCGGGGCCTCGATCGCGACCGCGCCATCCTCGGGCCGGCCCTTCTCGCCGTTGCCGGCCACGACGCGGGTCTTGCCCGTGGCGATGTCCAGCTCGTGAATTCGCGTGAGGTCGGCGATGAAGAGCTTCGTGCCCGTGAAGTCGAGCGTGATGCAGTAAGGCCCGCTCCCACGCGCTTTATCCGCCGGGACGGTGTAGCCTGCAAGACTCTTGACGGTGCCGGTCCGCATGTCTACTTGGCGCACGCGCCCGGCCCAAGTGTCGCCGATGAGCACGTCGCCGTTGGGCAGCACGCCGAGGTTGTGCGGGCCGTTAAACTCGGCGGCCAGCGCGGGACCGCCATCGCCGGAGAAGCCCGCTTTGCCCGTGCCCGCGATGTGCGTCAGCAAGCCCTTCGTGTCCATCTTGAGCAGCCGGTTGCCCATTGCCATCTCGACGATGAACAGGTTCCCCGCGCGGTCGAAGTCTACGCCGAACGGCTCTTTGAGCTTCGCTTCCGAGGCGGGTAGACCGACGGCGTCCTGCACCCCGCCGGCGACGAGCACGATCTTTTCTGCGCGCGCGGGCACGCAGACGAAGAGCATGGCTACAACGAGGCAAAAGCGTAGTTTCATGTAGCCAGTTTTCTAGGACAGCGACTGCAAAACAGCGAGGGCAAAGTCTGCCCCTCACAAAATACCGGCTCGTGTGGGGCCGAAAGGAAAAAGTCTGCGGCTGCAAGATGGCCGAGATTCGGCTTGCGCCACCGGGCAAAAGCGATTCAATACGCGGCGTTCTTCGCGCACGTGGCGGAATTGGCAGACGCGCTACTTTGAGGTGGTAGTGCCTTACGGCGTGCAGGTTCAAGTCCTGCCGTGCGCACCACCAAGCACCGTCTTACCCCCTCCCGGCTAACATCGCGAACAGCGTTGTTTCCTTTTGTGCTGGCTTCTTTAACTCGACTTGGGGGCTGGAGAGGCGTCACCTGGTTTGCTAAGGTTGTTCCTCAAGCTCGACGATGCTCGCGGCGCCACTTATGCTGCGCGCGATGCACGAAATCGCCTTTAAGCTCGGAGGCCTGACGGTCCATTGGTACGGCATCCTTGTGGCCCTCGGCTTTATGGCAGGTTATTGGACCGCCCAACGCCGAGGCCTCCGTGATGGCCTCTCACCAGATGCAGTAGCGGATGTGGTGTTCTGGCTGTTCCTCGGCGGCATCGCCGGTGCGCGAGTGCTCTACGTGATCAGCTACTGGCGCGAGGAATTCGCAGACGGGCCGTGGACAAAAGTATTTACTACACGCAGCGGGTTTGTGTTTTACGGAGGCCTCATCGGTGCGACGGTGTGTGGCATCGCTTACGCAATCCGAAAAACGCTGCCAGTCTGGAAGCTGGCGGATGCACTCGTGCCCAGCGTGGCACTCGGTCATGCCTTTGGGCGGCTGGGCTGCTTCATGACGGGCTGCTGCCACGGGCGCGCGTGTGAGCTGCCTTGGGCGGTGCATTTCCCAGCTGACCATGTGACCCGAGGTATTGGCGTGCATCCGACCCAGCTCTACGAGGCGGGTCTAAACCTCGCGCTCTTCGGCGCGCTGGCTTGGTGGTATCGACGGAAGCAATTCGACGGGCAAGTCTTCGCCCTCTACCTCATGGCCTACGCGCCGGTGCGGGCGCTGGTGGAGCATTATCGCGGCGACTACGCGCCCACAAAGTTCATTGGCCCGCTTTCCCCGGGGCAACTCGTGAGCATCGGCATTTTCACGGCGGGCATCATTTTTTACTTCTGGTTACGGCGGCGCGCCGCCAACTCTAAATTCTCACCTTCCAACCCCAAACCCGCCTGAGCGAGCGTTCTGAGACTTTCACCGTTGAGCTGACGCTACCCACCGAGCGGCTCGACCGCTTTTTACACGCGCGCTATCCGGCGGCCTCGCGCAGCACGCTGCAACGGCTCATCGAGGAGGGCGAAATCACCGTCAACGGTCAGTCCATCAAGCCCACGCACGTCCCGCATGCGGGCGAATCCATCACCGTACGTTGGCCTGGCCCGCGCCCGGATAAGGCCGAGCCGGAAGCCATCCCGCTGGCCGTGCTTTACGAAGACCACGTGCTCGTGGTCGTCAACAAATCCCCAGACATCGCCGTGCATCCGGGTAATGGCCACGAACGGCATACGTTGGTCAACGCTCTGCTGCACCATTGCCACGGGCAGTTGAGCGGCATTGGAGGCGTGGCGCGGCCGGGCATCGTGCACCGACTTGACTTGGAAACTAGCGGCTGCCTCGTGGTGGCAAAAGACGATGCGACGCACCTGGCGCTATCGCAACAGTTCGCCGGCCGCACGGTCGGAAAACTTTACCACGCGCTCGTCTGCGGCTCCCCCACGCGCAACGCCGGCGAGATTAAGGTCGCCATCGCCCGCCACCCGACGCACCGCAAGCGCATGGCCGCGACCGAAAGTGGCGGGCGCGCATCGTGGACAAGCTACGAAGTGCAGCGCCGGATGAAGGCCGCGAGCCTCGTGCACTGCACCTTGCATACCGGCCGCACGCATCAGATTCGCGTCCACCTAGAACACCTCGGCTATCCCGTCGTAGGTGACACGATTTATGGTAAGCGGCTCAATAAGCAGCTGCGTGAGCAGACGGGCTATGCAGCGCCACGCCAAATGCTGCACGCCGCGCGGCTAACTTTTGCTCATCCGCAGACAGGCCAGATGGTTGCTGTCGAAGCCCCCTGGCCGAGGGATTTTGCAGAGGCGGTCAAAGCTTTGAGTTAACGCATGGCAAAAACTGGCGCACGCAAAAGCCGCACAGTACGCGCAGAGTGGGGTATGGTGATTGACCGTTTGGCGTGCGAACGCGAATTGTCAGCCAAAGGGCTCACTCCACTCGCCGGTCTCGACGAAGCCGGGCGCGGCCCGCTGGCGGGACCGGTGGTCGCGGCGGCGGTGATATTTCCACTGGGCTGGCTGCAAGGTGAGTTTCCCGCTGAGCTGCGCGACTTAAACGACTCGAAACAGCTCTCGGAAACGCAGCGCGAGCACTACTTCACTTGGCTTACCTCCCGCTCGGAAGTTTCCTATGCCATCGCGCAAGCAGATGCCGGGTTGATTGACCGTATCAACGTCCTCCAAGCCACGCACCACGCAATGAACGAAGCGCTCGCGCAACTTACGCCTCCGCCCGCGCATGTCTTAGTGGACGGCTTGCGCGTAAAGTCGCTGCGGTGGGCGCAGACCCCGCTCGTAAAAGGCGACGCGCGCAGTTACTCGATTGCCGCCGCCAGCGTGCTGGCCAAGGTGACGCGCGACCGGCTGATGCGGGAATTCGACCGGGAGTTCCCCGGTTACGGGTTCGCGGAGCATAAAGGATACGGCACGCCGCAGCACCTCGCCGCCCTCGCGCGACTCGGCCCCTGCCCCATCCACCGCCGCAGTTTCGCACCGCTGAAAGTCACACAGCCGGAACTGGGCCTCCAGCCCTCCCCTTGAACCCAAAATCTCTGGCTGAACACTCGTTCGTGAAGCGGCGTTTCTATTGAATTGCGAACCATTCTTACGATGACTTTATGAGGGATTGCCGTTCTGCCTTGGCCTGCTTCAGGTTCGGCGGCGGGCTGCTCACGCTGGCGGGAGTATTCACCGCCCTCGCCCAGGCGCAGCCACTTGCGGATACCAACTTTATGAACCCCAAGACCCATCCCATCACCCGCCGCGCCGCGTTGCGCGGGCTCGGCGCAATGATCGCCCTGCCGTCTTTCGACATCATGGGCGGTCGAACCGCCACCGCGGAAGCTGGAGAGAGGGCTTCGAAGCGGTGTCAGAGCCGGCTTGAATCGCCCACACAGGCAACAGCCCCCTGTATCCGCGCTCTCACAGTCGCGGGGTCTCAAAAACACGGAGTTGACTGCATTTCACGCTGTTTGTCTTCAACACGACTTGATCACGCGCGCGCGGAGGCTTGGCGCAAGGAAATCCCTTCACTTGCCGTCGCCCGTTACCCTCCCGAGGATGAGTGTTGGCGCAGCGAATTTTCCAAAAAGTTTCACGGCAGGATTATGAACGGGCAGGGATTAGCTCTCGGAAATTTGCACCGATGACACACAATTCGCCAGAGTCCGAGAAGGACGGACAGTTTGTAGCGCTGCTGGTCGAGCATCAAGTGGCCATTCGTTCATTTGTCCGCACCCTGCTGCCAAACCCGGAGGATGCGGAGGATGTGGTGCAGACGGCCAGTCTCACCATGTGGCGGCGATTCGGCCAGTTTCAGCCGGGAACCAGTTTTCGGAACTGGGCGTTTCAGGTGGCGAAGTTTGTCGCGCTCAAACATATCACGCGGAAGGTTCGCGATCGGCAGCGGTTTTCCGAGGCGACCATGGAGGCGCTGGCGCAGCACTTGGAACAAGAATCGGAGCGCATCGCCGCCCAGCGGCAGGCGCTGGATTTCTGCATCGAGAAGCTGGACGGAGACGACCGGCAGATCCTGGCGGTTTGCTATTCCAGCGCCTCGTCGCTGAAGGAATTCGCCGACCGGCTGGAGCGGACGCCAAACGCGATTTACAAGCAACTCGGGCGAATCCGGGCGGCACTGGCCGAGTGCGTCCGACGCCGATTGCGAGCGGAGGGAATCGCATGAACCCGGCACCGATTGATCCGCGCCGCGATACCGTCCTTGTCACGCTGATCGAAGCGGTGCTCAACGGACAAGCCGATGAGATTCAGTTTTCCGAGCTGGATCGGAGGCTGCAGAGTGACGCAACGGCGAGAGACATCTATGCCACCTATGTAAACCTGCACTGTGAGTTGCAGGGGCGGTTCGCGGTCGCAGGGAACATCGTCAGCATGGAGGCGGAGCTGGAAAAGGAACTCGCATCGTCGAATCCATTACCCGGACCATGGCATGAAAACGGCTTCGAACGCCCGCGTCCCTTCGGGAGTTCGATGAAACGATCGGCGGCGCTCGCGGCGCTGGCCGCGTCCGTATTGATCGGGTTGTTCTTCTTGCATCGGCTGGGGTCGCGGGATTCATCGGCGCAGGCCAGACTGGCTCACGTTCGGGATCAGGACGGGGCGGTGACGATCATCGGCAGGACTGACAGGGCAGCACGGATCGGAGATGTGCTGCGGCCGGGGGAACGGCTCCGCACGGATGAGACTGCCGGCCGCGCGGTGCTGGAATACGCCGACGGAACCAGGGTCGAGGTGCATTTTGATTCGGTGGTGCAGGTTCCGACGGATGGTGAAGTGCGGCTTCGGCTGATGTCCGGTTCGATCGATGTGGCGGCGGCTCCGCAACCCGCCGGGCATCCTCTGATTATCGCGACGGAACACGCGCGTTCCGTGGTGCTTGGGACGCGATTTCGCATGTATCGGAACGAGGCAGGGACGCGGCTGGAGTTGCAGGAAGGCAAGGTCCGCATCGAGCGTCAGCAGGAAGGCCGCGTGGTCGAGGCGGTGGATGTCGAGCCGGGCAACACCGCGATCGCATCCGCCGTGGCGGTGCCTTTGGAAATTTTTCCGCTGGCCGAAGGGCGTGCGCAATTGCGGGCGACGCTGCCGCTGCCGGGCGACGGTCTCGCGTTGTCGCCGGCGGGCGACCGGCTGGCCGTGAATGACAACAGCAAGGGGCTCAAGCTCTGTCGCACCGACGATTTCACCGTGCAATCGGGATACAAGCGCGACCCGGCATCCAGCTTCGGCCTGACGCTGACACCGGACGGGCAAACGGTCGCGCGGCTCGCGGTGGATCACGTGCTGCTGTGGCGCCCGGGCGAGAGCGAAGTCCGCAAATTGCCGTTTCCATCACGCGCGGCGCGCAGCCGGGCGTTGTCGCCGGATGGCCGTCTCGTGGCGATGTCGCCGCCGGAAGGGATCGAGGTGTCGGCGATTGACTTCGCAACGGGCGCGCTGAAACGGATCGCAGTGCTGCCAGCGGAAGCCAAGGCGTGGAGTCTCGCATTTTCAAGCACGGGCCAGCATCTGGCGGCCGGGTTTTGGAACGGCACGGTGCAAGTTTACGATCTCGATGCGGAACGGATTACCCGTCCGTTGCCGGACGACGGCCAGACCGGGAAGCCGGCATTCAAGCTCGCGCATGAATTCCGGCTCGCCAGCATTCCGACGCCCATGGCCATTTCGCCGGACGGAACTTATCTGGCAGCGTTCTCTCGCGTTGACGGAATCGTCCTCATCAACACGGCGACCGGCGAGCGCCACGAGTTGTGGCCCTACGCGGGCGCGAAGATTGGATGCTTGAAATTCACGCCGGACGGCCGGTGGCTGATGGCCGGCAGTGATGACCAAACAGCGCGCCTGTGGTCGGTAGCCGACGCCCGGTCGCGATGGGTAATCGACGCCGGGCACATTCCGAAGGGAATCGCATTCGTGCCCGAAAAACGTTTGTTGTTTACCGTGGGCGACAGCCTGAAAGTCTGGGATCTTCAATCCCAGCTCCTCCTGAGTGACACCAAATGAGAATCCCGATCTGTCTGTGTAGGTTCGCTGCGCGGCTGCCGGCCTGGGCTGATCCGTCGTCGCACGAAAGTGTCGTCCAACCTTTGATCGAGAAGCATTGCGTCTCCTGTCACCGCGCTCACAAGGCGAAGGCGGCTGTTCGCCTCGATGGACGCATCGACTTTGCGGCATCAGCATGATCGTCGAGAACAGACATGCCTGGTGCGGGGTGGCGATGATGCTATCGATCGCCGCCCAAGCGGCGACGGCGGATCCTCTCCTCAAGGACGTGCCTTCGTTTCTCCGCAATCACTGCGGCAAATGTCACACCGGTGATACCGTGGAGGGAGACTTTCGAATCGACTCGCTTTTGAACCCGGCGAATCGAAACACTGGTGCGCCTGATGCGCGCACCTACGAGGCAGTCTATCGTCAGCTCTCGAAGGGCAAGATGCCCCCCAAGGATGCGGCGCAACCGTCGCCGGAGGAACGCCGCTCCGTTCTGGCGGCACTCACGCCGTTTCTCGACAAGGTGATCGACGATCGTGGGAGTCGTTACGCAGGGGCATTTGCCCGGCGATTGAATCGCGAGGAACTTCAAAACGATCTGTTCGATACTTTGGGAATTGATCGCACTTTCTACAACCTGCCACCCTTTGCCGATTTGTTGCCGGAAGAAGGTCGGACCGATGGCTTTGATACCGTCGGCGCCGGGCTCGGCCAGTCGGCGCTGTTGCTCGAGCAATACCAGCAATTCGTCGACCGCCATCTCGCACTGATCACGGACGACTATTCGCCGCAGCGTTGGCGCGTCAAGTTCGGCCGCCGCTATGCCGACAGGGAGCATTCATTCTACGAGGGGCTTGGCGAACGTGTCTTCCTCCATGAATCGATGCAAGCAGATCATTCGGTGGCGGCTTTCGACCTGACGTGGCAGCTCGAAAGCCGCGCGGGTCCGCCCCGGCGAACACCGGCGGAGGTCGCGGCGGCCGTGCGTTCGTTCTTTCCCAGGGTCTTGGAAAACAACAAACGCGACCGGTTGGAGCTGGACCGACGTGGAGGGCTGCCGCTCATCAACGAGGACAGCGTGACGATCTCGGATCGCCTTGGCAAGGTGATGGGAGATAATGGGCCGCTCATGGTCGGTGCCACGGGGCGATACAAGGTGCGGATGCGTTGCCGGTTGCGATTCGCCGACGGGGTGGAGCCGGAACTCGTGCGCGCCCGGTATTTCAACCGCAGTCATTTTTTCGTCGGTCGTTATGACGCGCGGGATCTCGATGACGACCGATCGTACGAATGGGATGAAGATGCTTCGCGGCTTTGTTTCGAGGGGCCTGATCGGTCCAGGGTGCTGAAGCCTGGCGAATGGACGATTCTCGAGTTTGACGATTTTCGTTCGGCTGGGGAGGCCGTCTCTGCCGCGGCGAAAGCCGGTTTCACGTTCGATTTCCGTTTCGAGAGTACCGCCAAACCCAAAACGCGACAGCCCCCGCTGGAACTGCCAGCGAGGAACGGCAAGCCAGCGGTCGTGCCGCCGCGCGAGGAAGTCGAGGCCTACTACCCGTACCTTGTGGACGTGGACTACCTGGAAGTCGAGGGCCCTTATTCGCTGGTCAATCAGCCGTCGGCGTTGATTCCGACTCGTCCCGCCGATGGATCGGATGCCCGCGCGACAGCCAAGGCTTGCCTGGCCAGGCTTCTTCCCCGCCTGTATCGCGGGCCGATCGCACAAGGTGATCTCGACTTGCTGTTGGGCGTCTTCGATCGCAACTTCGCGCGAACGAACGACTTCCGCAGCTCGCTGCGGTCCGCGATCTGCGGGGCCTTTCTCTCCCCCAAGCACTTGTTCGCGTCCAATGCAGCCACCGCCCGGAAGCCGGGAACGCCGCTGTCGCCCCACGACTTGGCGACCCGCCTCAGCCTGTTTCTCTGGTCTTCGACGCCAGACTCTGAATTGAGCGCTGCGGCAGATCGAGGTGAGTTGGGCGAATCCGCCGTCCTCCAGCGGCAAGTCCGACGGCTTCTCGATCACACGTACGCCTCGGAGTTGAGTGCCAATTTCACGTCCCAGTGGTTGCACCTGTACAACATCGGTCTGAATGCGCCCGACCAAGATCTGTACAACTACGACGAGTCTCTGCAGCGGGCGATGGTTCATGAACCACTCCGCTTTTTCCACGAGGTACTGCGAACCGATGGCAGCATCAGGCTGTTTCTCGACAGCGATTGGGTGATGGTCAACGGCCGGCTGGCAGAGTTCTACAAAGCCAAGTTCACCGGCAAGGAAACCAGGAAGCCCTTCTCCTCCTGGCGCAAGATGCCGGTCGCCGGACAGTATGTCCCGAATTTCGGCGTGCGGGGGGGGCTGCTCGGGCAGGCCAGCATCCTCAAGTTGACCTCGGGAAGTATCCGCACCTCGATCGTCAGCCGGGGCATGTTCATCCTGGAAAACATCCTTGATGATCCGCCGCCGCCGCCGCCGGAGAACGTGGGAGAGATCGCGAATGCCGTCGCGGACCTGGACCAGAAAAGCGTCCGCGAACAACTCGAGATCCATCGCCGCCGCGCGACCTGCAACGCCTGTCATCAGAAGATCGATCCCCTCGGGTTCGCCTTGGAAAGTTACGGTGCGATCGGGCAGTGGCGATCGACCGAGACGGATGGCATGAAGCCACTCGTCGTGGAAGAGATCGTTAAATCGCCGGACGGAAAAGTCGAAGTCAAGACGAAGAAAATCGACCGGAAGGGGCATCCGGTCGATACGAAGGGCGTCGTCATGGGCGTTCCGGTCGACGGTCCAAGGGCGCTGCGCGCGTTGCTCCTGACCAAGGACGATGTGTTCGCACGTTGTCTGGTGAGCAAGTTGATGGTCTACGGGCTGGGCCGCAGTCTTCGTCATCAGGACCAGGCGGTCATCGACCAAATCGTCGCCAAAGCGGCGAAAAACGACTATCGGTTGCGGGAAATCATCGAGCTGATCGTGCTCAGCGACAGTTTCAGAAACTATTGACGTGAGTAGGAGGTTGCGAGATGAGAGGCATCAGTTCTTGTGGTCTGGCAAACGCGGTGCGGGTTGGCCTCGCGCTAGCCATCGCCTTGCAGTGCGTGCCCGGCCGTGCCGTGGGGACTGAGCCTGCCGCACAGGGCGACAGTGTGACGTTCGCGTATTTCTCGCGGAGCAATTTCTCGCGGGGCAAAATACAGGGCATCAGTGTCTGTCGCCTGTCTTCCGACGACGGTGCTCTAACGCCGGTCGTCGAGCAGCCGCTGGAAAGCCCCGGTCCCCTGGCCGTGGACACCCAGAAGCGACGGCTCTACGCGGTCAGCTATCCCGACAAAATTCATACCTATGACATCGATGCAGGCTCCGGGACCTTGAAATCGTTGGCGGAAGTCCAGTTGCCGGGACGCCCGGAATACCTCGCGCTCGATCGCCGCGGCCGGTATCTGTTGGCCGCGATGTACCATCAGAAACAGGTCATCGTGTGTCCTCTTGACAACCAGGGGCGTCCGCAGATCGATCAATTGCAGGTGCTCGATTCCGGCCTCCGGCCGCACGCCATTCTCAGCGACCGGCACGACAAGTTCGTCTATGTTCCCTGTGCCGGCGAGATCTGGCAGTATGCGTGGAACGAAAACGGCAAGGGGCTGGCGGCCCAGGCGGTGGCCAAGCACAAGGCCCCCAAGGACTCCCGGCCGCGGCACCTTTGGTTTCACCCCGGAAAGGACTGGCTGTACGTCGTCAACGAGTCCAGTCGGTCGCTGACGTTCTATCAGGTCGATCCCGACACCGGCGGGCTCCGCGCCATTCAAACCTTGTTGACCGTTCCCGAAGGCGTACTGAAAGGCAGCGGCGCGGACATTCACGTCACGCCGGACGGCCGTTTTATCTATGCGTCCACCCGAGAACATGACTCCGTCGCCGGGTACTCGATTGACCAAAAGTCGGGCGAACTTCTGGCCTTGGGACAGGTTCCGACGGCACGCGGGCCACGTGATTTCGCCATCGACCCCAGCGGGCGATTTCTGGTGGCCGGAGGCACCGGTGGCAACGTCGTCGTTCATGCCATCGATCAAAAGACCGGCCAAACGACAATGAAGCACCGTTATGAGGTCATGGGGCCGAACTGGGTCGAAATCGTCAATTTTCCGCAGAAGCGCTGAGGTTGGAAGTAATCGTCATTTTCAGGAAAGTGAGCCAACGCCATGAGAAATCAGATTAATCGTCGAACCTGCCTGCGAGGCACGTGTGCCCTGCTCGGTCTGCCCTTGCTCGAGGCGATGCGGCCCCGTCTGCTTGCCAATGACCAAACGGCAAAGGCCAATGTGCCGCGGCCGCGGCTGCTGTTCATCGACGAGATCGGCAACGGCGTGGACAACGTGCGCTGGTATCCGACGAAGCTCGGTCGCGATTGGGAGATGACGGAAACGCTGCGTCCGCTGGAGCCGTTTCGCGACCACATGACCGTCCTGTCGGGGCTGCGGCAGACCTACGACGACAACGGGCATCTCGCAGCCGACACGTTTCTGACGGGCGGCAAGGCGGCGAGCAACACCGTGTCGGTCGACCAAGTCGCAGCCGAGCATCTTGGGAAAGACGTGCAGTTTCCTTCCCTGGTGCTCGGTCCGGGTGGGACTGGCACGGTTAAGTGGTCGTCGACCCTTTCCTACGATCGCAAGGGCCGGCCGATCCCGTCGATCAGCGACGCCAGCGCCCTATTTCAAAAGCTGTTTGTCGCCCCGACGGGCGCGGCCGTTCGCGAGGCCGAAGCGCGGATCAGTCGCAACGAGAGCATTCTCGATGGTCTGGAAGCACAGACCGTAGCACTGCGGAAGTCGATTTCGGCGGAAGATGCCCGCCAGGTGGACGCCTATCTGGACGCCGTTCGGGAAATGGAACGCCAGATCGCCCGAGACCGTGCGTGGTTGCAGAAGGCGCCGCCCGACGTTGACAAGGCCGCGTTCGCGGCGGCCGAAAAGCAGGGCCGCCAGCCCGCCATGTACGAACTCATGCGGATGGCACTGCTCACGGAGCGGTCTCGGGTCGGCACCTTGATGTTTACGTCCGGGCTGGGATCTTCACACGGGGACACCCATCACAAGGGACAGCAGTCCAGCCTCGACAAGGTTGCGGCCCGCGATCTGAAAGCCGTCAAGCTGTTTGCGAATTTCGTCGCCTCGATGCAGGCGACGCCAGTGGGGGACGGCACGCTTCTCGACTACACGTGCATCCTGTTCGGCAGCCACATGAACAACGGCACGGGCTGGGCACAGGGCTTCCCCTTCAAGAGCACGTTCGATTCGCACTCGGTTCGCAATCTGCCGATCCTGCTGGTCGGCGGTCGCAAGCTGGGCGTCAAGCAGGGCCAACATCTCCTGTTCCCGGACGAGAAGACCACCCTGAGTCAGTTGTTTGTCGAGATGCTCAAGATTGGTGGCATTCCGAAGCCGACCTTCAACGGCCTGGATCGGGGAATTGCGGGATTAAGCTGACCCTCCCCGCGAAATCGGCCGGCATGTCATTGAGGGGTGCGACCAGGTCTGGGTGAGTTCAAACATGAGCCCGGATCGGAGGCACGCCAGAGGCGTGCGATACGGCAGGCAGGATGCCTGCGCTACGGCCCTCCCACGTCTCGCGCGCGAACGCGGCCCATCGTAGCAGCGCGGGCGTCCTCGCCTGCCGTATCGCTGGCTTCCCCCTCGGCTTCGCTCGGGGCCTTGAGCTTGTCGAAACGGCAGCCGGCCTCGGGGCGATCCTCTGAGGAAGAATCCCTCAATTCAACCGAGAAAAAGCGATTGGGTCCACGAAACACACGGAAAACACTAAACTGGAGGAATTTGCACGGATCGAGCGCGGCACCCATGGGGTGAAGACGCTCCCTTACCCAATGCGCTCATTTCGTGTCTTTTGTGTGTTTCGTGGACATCCAACTGCCGTTTCGAGGTCCACGGCACCGCGGAATCGCGCGGGCGCGGTGCGGCCAATCGGGACAGAGGGAAGGATGCCCGCGGTCCCCACAGCCAGGATGGCCGTGTCACGCTGTGCCGCTGCGCCGGATGCGGACGCGATTCCGATCACCCTAAAAACGGCAGTTGAGCGGTTTTTCAGAGAAAAATGAGCCGTGGACGGGTGAGCAATTTTCAACTGCTCCGCAGTTGGCACTTTCCAGAGTAAAACACCCTGTTTTTGGCCTCGAAAAAACAGGGTCAACTGCCGTTTTAGGATCACACGCATTTTTTTTGGCAGGATTGGCGGCGGGAAAGGATTAGTTTGTGGAAATCTTGCCGCATGACAGACTTCTCCAGCCCCGACCCAGCGCGACGGTCCTCTTCCGCACGGCCTCAGCGCGAAGCCCGGCGATTTTTCATGAAGTTCCCCCATTTCGCGAAAACCCCTGTGTTCCTTATGGCGACTGCTTTGGCGGGATCCGGCGTGCTGGCGCAGGCAGCGGCCCCGGCGGATCTCAAGTTCGCGAGCGCGGCGGAGAGCAAGGCGGAATACGAGCGGGTGGTGGTCCCTTTCTTCGCCAAGCACTGCAACGATTGCCACAACCAAAAGGAGTTGGAAGGCGATCTCGATCTGGCCGTGCTGGAGTTTGACATGAAGGCCTCCACGAGCGGTGCCCGGTGGGCCACGCTGGTCGATCTGCTGACCAAGGGCGAGATGCCGCCGAAAAAGCGGACGCGGCCCATGCCGGAGAGCGTGGCCGCGGTCATTCGCTGGGCCAACGCGGAGGCCAAGCGGGCCAACCGGCACTTCACCCGCCGCGAAGCCTACGCGAACGGCAACAAGGTGCCGCACGAGTCACTCTTCAATCCGAAGGACATCCCGCCGTTCGCCGCCGACCCGCAGATTCGCCGCATCAGCCCGGAGATTTATGCCGCGTTCGTCGCCGAGATGAAGGCAAAATCCCGCCTCGGCCAGCCGTTCTCGCCGAGCGGGCGGACCACCTTCAAGGACATGGGCACGCCGAAGGTGGATGAACCCGTGACGGCGCAGCTCCTGCAAAACGCCCTGTCGATCGTCGAGAGCCGGACGGCCCACAAGCTCGAGGGCGACAAGGTGGTCGGGAATCTGACGAAGGAGTTCTCCGCGTTGTTTCATCCCGTGACGCCGCCTTCGGAGCCCCAGATCGAAGCGGCCATCGTTCATCAGTTCAACCAGATCCTCCGCCGGACGCCGACCGACGCCGAGAAAACGCGGTTCGTCGCGCTCATGAAGAAGAACATCGCCGATGCCGGACAGACCGTGGGCGTCCGCTACACGCTGGCGACGGTGTTGATGCTGCCCGAGGCAATCTTCCGCATGGAAGTCGGCAGCGGCACGCCCGATGCGAAAGGCCGCATCCGGCTGGCCCCGCGCGAGATCGCTTTTGCGCTCGCCTTCGCGCTGACCGACAAGCGCCCCGATGCCGCGCTGCTCACGGCGGCGGCGGCGGGCGAACTGGACACCGACGCGGGCGTGGCAAAACAGGTGCAACGGCTGCTCGATGACCCCAAGACGGAGAAGACCCGCGTCCTGCGTTTCTTCCGCGAATACTTCGGCTACGACAAGGCGACCGACGTCTTCAAGGAGGCGAACGGCGGCGGTTCGGCCGTCGATCATCCCGGCCACGAGCCGCGCGCGCTGGTCGAGGACACCGACCGGCTGGTGCAATTGATTTTGGAGCAGGACAAGGACGTGCTGAAGGAGTTGCTGACGACCACCAAGAGCTTTGTCGCCTACAAGACCGCGGCGGACTCCAAGAAGAAGATCGCGGAAGCGAAGGCGAAGTTCGAAGCGGACAGGCAGAAAGACCCGGCGAAGTTCAAGGACAAGTTGTTCAAGCCGCAGCAAAAATTGATCTACGAGTCCTACGGGCTCACCGACTTCCCGGATGTGCAGCCGGTCGAGCTGCCAGCCGACCAGCGGGCCGGCATCCTCACGCAGCCCTCGTGGCTCGTGGCCAACTCGACCACCTTCGACAACCATGCCATCCACCGCGGCAAATGGATTCGCGAGCGGTTGCTGGGCAACGTGGTGCCGGACATCCCGATCACCGTCGATGCGCAGCTCCCGATCGCGCCCGAGAAGACGCTCCGCACGCGGATGGCGGTCACGCAGGAAGCCTACTGCTGGAAGTGCCACCAGTTGATGAACGACCTCGCCTACCCGTTCGAGCAATTCGATCACTTTGGCCGCTATCGCGCGGCGGAGATCGTGCAGGACCTGGAAGCCACCGCCTTGAATGTGGATGGCAAGGGCAAACCGAAGGGACCGGTGATGAAAGGCGCTCCGCTCGACATCAGCGGTCTGATTGCGCACGTAGGCGACAAGTCGCTTGAAGGGCCGATCAAGAACCCGATTGATTATATGAAAAAGCTGGCGGGTTCGAAACGCGTGGAGCAGGTCTTCGTGCGCCACGCCTTCCGGTTCTGGGTCGCCCGCAACGAAGCTCCCGGCGACGCGGCCAGCCTGCAAGCCACCCACAAAGCCTACAGCGAGAGCGGCGGCAGCATGAAAGCGCTGATCACCGCCCTGCTGACCAGCGAATCATTTCTCTACCGCATCGCAGCCAAGTAATCCTCAACCAATCCGCTAATTCATTAGTAAACTCCCATGATCACCACTCGTCGCAACACCTTGAAGACCCTCGGCCTGTCCGCGGGTGCCACGTTCCTCCACCCGATTGTGTCCCGGCTCGAGGCGCAGGCCGCCGGCAAACCGATCACCGCCAAGCGGTTCGTCTTCGTCGTCGAAAGCAATGGCGTCAAAGCGCAACAGATGGCTCCGGAGGGCGTCGTCCGTAAGGAGCGAGACCAGAAGCCGCTCAATGGCCCTGATTCCTTCGTCGATGTCTCGCTCACCGGCCGAAAGCTTCCCTTCTCGCTGGAGCCGGTCTCGGCGTGGAAGGATAAGATGACGATTGTCAATGGACTCTCAGGCCGCATTTGCGGCGGTGGCCACTCCAACGATCATGGGGCGCTTGGAGCCGTGCCAGGCGGTCGCAAGGGGCCGGCCGAAGTGCAGGAAACCATTGATGCTGCCCTCGCCAAGACGCTACCGGGGATCTTCCCGCATGTCGGACTGGGCATCTCGAAGCGGCTCGAAAATAACGTCGTTTACAGCATTTCGGCCTGGGGGCAGGGCAAGAAACTGCCCATCATCTGTCACCCGCTTCAGGCGTACAACACGCTCTTCGGTAGCGTCGCGGACGGGTCGGCCCGGCAAGAGTTCATCGCCAAGAACAACGTCCTCGACTTCCTGAAGGACGACATCAAGTCGGCCGAACGGGGACTTAGCACGTCGGAACGCGAGCAGTTCGGGGCCTATCTGGAGACCTTTGAAACGCTCCGTGATCGCCAGAGTAAGCTGAACGAGATCAAGCACACTCTTCGAGAGAAGGGGCCGGTCGCTTCGGACAAGTACACGAGCAAGGTCGAAACCGACCGCCTCGACGCCCAGTTCGATCTCGGCGCCGCGGCACTGATCTGCGGACTTACCAACGTGCTAACGATCTCGTCTGCCGCCGGCGAGCAGGACTTCGACATCAATTTCTCCGGCCTGGGACTCAAGGCGGGCAAGCACCACTACGGCCACGGCGGCGGGGAGAACGGCATGACGTACCTGGGGGTGTACGACATGATTCGCCGCTACCACTTCGACCTGATCGCCGGGCTATGCAAGAAGCTCGACGCGGTCAAGGAAGGGGACGGCACCATGCTCGATAACACCGTCATCATTTATCTGAGCGATGGCGCCGAGGCGCACCACAGCCGCTGCTGGGAATGGCCGATGGTGGTCATGGGCAACATGGGGGGCAAGCTCAAGAGCAACCGCTACATCGACTACCCCGGTTACGCTCAGAAGGGGCACCGTACCATCGCCAACATGTATGTCACCTTGCTACAGTTGGCCGGTTCGTCGCGGACTTCGTTCGGCATGGCCGACCCGGCACTCAAGGACTTCGATCAGCACGGCCCGCTCGCCGAGTTGTTGGTCTAACATCGCAGACTGCCGACGCCGTTTGCAGCCTGACAACAAGCTGTAAACGGCGTACTAAATTAAGGGTAGAACGATAGTAAAGGTGGAACGATGACTCGGTATCTCGCGGCCCTGTGTCTTTTCAGCACGTCACTGACTGCTTATGGCCAACAGGCCAAACCCACACCCGAGGTCGAACTGAAGTCGATGCTCGGCAAATGGCACGTGCTCCTCGCCCACGAAGCTGACAAGAACAAGCTTGAGGATCCGAAGTTTCAAGGTTCGACCATCACGCTTGACGAGAAGAAGCTGGACTGGCTCGCGGCTGACGGAAAGTCGCTCTGGTCGGCTGGGTGCGAGTTCAAGCATGTGGGCAAGCCAGCTTGGGAACTCGATCTGACGACCAAAGACGGTGACAAGCCGGTGTCACTCCCCGGCATTGCCATGCTCTTTGATAAAGACATCCTCAAAATCTCTTGGCGGCGGGTCGGCATTGAGAAGGGGCGAGCGACGAACTTTAACGGCAATAAAGAGCATGCGTTTCTGCTCCTCTCCCGTGAACCGCTCGGCAAGCCTACGGACAAAGCGGATTTCGCCGGAGAATGGCAGATGCTCATCGGTTTCGACGACGCCTTTGACAAGCTTGGCCTCGCCAAGGTAGGTGCGGTTCTGCTCATCGAGGGGGACAAGTTCAATTGGAAAAGCAGCAAGAACGACAAGGGAACGAAGTACCAAGGAACGTTTACGCTGGATCAAACCTCGGTGCCCAAGAAGATCAAGCTCTTCGTCACATTTCCACCCCCGGGGAGCGGCGCCACGCCGACACCGAAGGAAGGCCACGTTCCCGGTATCTACCAATTTCTCGACGATAACACGCTGAGCATCTGCTATCGCGAGAGCGGTTGGAAGAACACGGATGCACCCGACGCTCGGAAATACCCCGATGGCTTTTACTCGGATGGTGGTTTGAACCTTTGGATCCTTCGCCGCCCCAAGTAACTAACTGAAAGAGATCGCATGAACCTGCTACCGTCGCTGACGCTACTACTGGCCATCATCGGGGCTGATCCGGGGACGGATCCGTTCGCGCCGCGCGAAGTCGGGCCCGGTTGGACACTGACACATTTCGGCAAGGGCGAGCAGAGCCGCTTTCAAAGTCCGCTGGAAGTCGCCGTCGTCGACGGGAAGTTCAAGCTGAACGCCGACTCGGGAATGCTGTTCTTTAAGCGTTCCGACGAGGCGGACGGCGTGGGCTTTGTTCATCAAACACTTGAAGGAGACGGCTCAATCACGGCCAAGATCACCAAATTCGACGCGTTCCATTACTGGGGCGGAGCCGGGCTCATGCTCCGCGACGAGAACAAGCCGCTCGGAAAATACCTATGTGCGATGCTGGAAACGATACACTCGAAAGATCCTGCCGCGACGGAACACCACATGGCGGCCTCGATCCGCATGCGCCGTCAGGTTGGCCCAGAAGGCTTTCGTGTCCAGCGACCCGACGAAGTCAAGCTCCCGGTTTGGCTGAAAGTTGAACGGCAGGGTAAAAAGTTCAGCAGCTTCTACTCTCAGGATGGCAAGTCGTGGAAGCTGCTCAAGGAAGCCGAGATCGAGATGGGCCCAAAAATCTCCGCCGGCATGACCGCCTGGAACCGCTACGGCAAGGGCAAGTTCGGCACTGCGGTATTCGAAAACGTACAGGTGGTGAAAGCCAAACAGGGAGAATAGCGATGCCACGATGGTCCACCCTTGGATTTGCCTGCCTGACGCTGCTGACGGCCGGATCGGCCATCGCGCAGGCAAAGGTGGAGTCCACCTACGCCGACACCCTTGCGCCTTTCCTGAAGCGGCATTGCGTCGAATGTCACGGGGCCGAGAAATCCAAGGGCGGTGTTCGCTTCGACGGGCCGATGCCGGATCTGATCGACGTGAAACTTGCGGAGCAGTGGCTTACCGCGAAGCGGATGATGGCGCAGGGCGAGATGCCGCCCGAAGGGAAGCCGCGACCGACAGCCGACGAATTGACGAACGTGCTCGCCTGGATCGACGACGCGGCGGCGCGAGCGGCAACCATCACGCGGGGCGGGATTGGGCGCCGGGCTTTGCGGCGGTTGACGCCTCGCGAATACGTGAGCACCGCGATGGACGTGCTGGGGCTGTCTTTCCCTCACTTTGCCCCGGACTTGAGCAAACGGCTCCCCACGGATACCGCGGCCGACGGCTTCAGCAATGACAGCAATCAGCAATCGACGCAGCCGCTGTTGCTGCGGCGGAGCCTCGACTTGGCGGAGCAGCTCGTGGATGTCGCGCTGCCGGTAGAACCGCATCCGAGCCCGATCCGCTACGAAGTGGATCTTCGCGAATTCGTCGCCAAGGCCACCGATAAGCCCTCCAAGCCGAAGAGCATCTTCGTTGCCTACCGCATCGATGTTCCCGCCGCGAGCGACGGCCAACCATCGGCTTCGTTGAGCCTGGTTGGCCGCTGGTCCGGTCCCAATAACGGGCGCCGGCCGCAGGCGGTGACGCGGCTGGATGCGAAGCGTGGCATTCTCCTTGCACCCAACCCGGTCATTATCGGTAATCCGATGGAATGTTTGATGTTGAAGTTGCCGCAGGTTCCCAACCAGGGCGTGCTGCGATTGCGCGCCAGAGCCGGAGCCAGCATTCCGGCCGGGGAAACCGCGCCGGTGTTGCGGTTGAGCATCGCGCGGCAATTTACGATTGTGCCCATCGGCGAGATCGTCGTCACCGCGCCCGCCGACGGGCCCGCGGAATATGTGCTCGAAGTGCCGCTCGCGCTGGTTGAGGCCGATTGGAAAGGAATCCAGCGCGACGGGCATCTAGAGCTGCAAATCGATAACGCCGCGGCACTCGTGGCGCCGACGCCGCTCAAGCCGGATGACAAACGCAAGGAAAGCGAGATTCCCACGCCGGCCCGCAACGAGTTGATCGTGAGTTCGCTGAGTGCCGAAGTGGTGGAAGCTCCGTCGCGGTCGGCAATCCTATTAGCCGCCGCGAAGGAGGGCGAGACGGAGCGAGAACGAGCGCGACGATTTCTCCAAAGCTTTCTGTCGCGAGCGTTTCGCCGGCCGGTGAGTGAGAGCGAAGTGGGCTCGTACCTGGGCCTCTTTGATGTCGAGCGGAAGCGGGGCGTCTCGTTCCTCGCCGCGTACAAAGCGTCGCTCACCGCCGCGTTGATTTCGCCGCAGATGTTTTACCTGATCGAGCCGAAGGACAAGGAGCAACGTCCTTTGACGGCTTGGGAACTCGCCTCCCGGCTGTCCTATCTGGCGTGGGGAACATCGCCGGACGAAGAGCTTCGCGCCCGCGCCGCCGACGGCAGCCTGCTGCGCGAGGACGAGCTGCGGCGTCAGCTTGTCCGACTGCTCGACGATCCCCGGAGCTATGCGCTTTGCCGGGAGTTTGCCCGGCAGTGGCTGGACCTTGATTCGGTGCTGCATATCGACCAGGCAACCGTCCTGGCTCACCTGACGATCGACCGGAAGGAAGACATTCCCTGGTACGAAGCCGTGCTGCGGCGGGACTTGGTGGAGGAATCCCCGCGACTTCTCGAGGAGTTGTTGCGAAAGAACCGGCCCGTCGAGTCGCTCGGCAGTTGCGAAATCGTGGTCATCAACGACCGCCTCGCCCGGTTCTACGGCATCGACGGTGTATCAGGGCACCAATTCCGCGCCGTGCCCGCACCGGCGGATCGTCGTGGCGGACTGCTGACGCAAGCGGGCTGCATCGCGGCTGGGTCGCATGGCCGGGAGCGGTCGGAGATTCTCCGCGGCGTCTATTTGATCGAACGCATCCTCGGCATCGACATCCCCACGCCGCCGGGCAACGTGCAGCCGCTTGATGTGCAACTGAACATCGACAAGAACCTCCGCAGGTTGTCGCCGCGCGAGCATGTGGAAACTCATTCCAGCGTCAACACGTGCGCAGTCTGCCACCAGCGGATCGATCCGCTGGGGTTCGTCTGGGACCAGTACGACATGTTCGGCCGGCTGCGTCGCGACAAGGAGGGCAAGCTGGTCGTGGCCAGGACCAGCGGAAAACTGCCCGACAAGACCCCGTTCGCCGACATCGACGAGTTTCGCAAACGGCTGATCGAGCCGTCCTCGACCACGCCTCGTTTCGCCGATGCATTTAACCGGCGACTCTACGCCTACGTGCTCGGCCGCAGTCTCGACCACGGCGACGACAAACATTTGAGTTCCATTCAATCGACCACCACAAAAACCGAGGGCGGCCTGCGCGATCTGTTGACCGCGATGGTGCTCTCCGAACCGTTCCGGAAAAAGTAGAAGGATTTAACATGACCTCATTTCGCGCATTCGTTTTCCCGGCACTGGCCGTCGTGATTCACGCTTCGGCCACCGTGGCCGCCGAGCCGACATTCCCCAAGGAGACCCACGGCGACTGGCATGTCTTGCTGGGCGTCCCAGCGTCGAACCTCGGCATCACGGATGAGGATACGGGCTTGATCGGCGGAAAGGTGAAGATCGATGCGGATCGCCTCACACTGGCTTCACCCGGAGAACAGCCGGAAACCTTGCTGACCGCCAACTGCAAGTTGCTCGCGGAACAGCGCGTCGACGAGAAGAACAGGCCACTACCGGGCAAGGAAGCGGAAGCCAGGCTCTCGGGCAGAGTGACCGGCGACCGGCGACTCCTCTGGGCGACCTCTGAGGCGGGGCTCTTACACGTGAAGATTCTGACTTCAGACCCGCCGAAAACGACGGGGCCTTTCAAAGGTTTCTATCTGTCAAACCAGTTTGGCGGCGGCCCCGAAACGCTCTACCTGGTGCTGCGCCGACAAGCAGTTCCAGCGCGATCAAAACACGAAAAGGCGGCCGATGCCAAACGGATTCTGGGCGATTGGAAGGCGGTCGCCCATTACGACGACGCTTTCCTGAAGGGACCGGGCCTCGCCGGGAAGCGAACGTTTTCAATCACTGCGGAGCGAATCAACGAACTGGACGCCAAAGGTCAGTTCGTTCGGCCGCCGGTCGGTTTCTGGGGGACTTACCAAATTGCCGAACCTGTCGGGGCGCTCGGTGCGATTGACCTCCAGTTGGAAAGCTGGGCCGGTGGCGGCGCTGGCCTGATGGGCCGCACCCCGAGCCTCCTGGCCTTCTACGGCGATGACCTGCTCTACATCGCCTACAACGAAACGGATCGCCGCACCGAGGACAAGCGAACCCGCTGCGAGCGCCTTCGTTCCGACGGCAACCACAACCTGTTCATCCTGGTACGCCAGCCAACCGAAGGGAAAAAATAAAATGAATCATCTACGAACAACACGGCGACAGTTCCTATCCGCGAGTGGGGTCTGCCTCGCACTACCATGGCTCGAACGTTTCGCCTCGGCGAATGACGCTGTGAAGCCGCCCAACCGCGCCGTTTTTCTGTTCGTTCCCAATGGCGTGAACATGTGGGAGTGGCATCCCGCGACCACCGGCAAGGACTACGAACTGACACCGCCGATGCGGAATCTGGCCGGGCTGCGCGATCGCTTCACGGCGCTCTCCGGCCTGCAACACATCAAGGCCGGAGGCGGTCACCAGGAAGCCGCACTGTGGCTGACGGGGAATCCGAACTACGCCAGCAAGAAAGAGATTTACGTCACGCCGAACACGATCTCCATCGATCAGCACATCGCGCGCGCGATGGGCCGGCAAACGCGCTGGCCGAGCATGGTCGTTGGCGCCGACGGCGGCCAGTACACCTGCTCGTTCAATGCCGACGGCCGACCGGTGCTGGCCGATTTCGACCTCGCTTCCATTTTCGCGGAACTGGTCGGCGCCGATCCGAAAGGTCGGTTGCCGCAGCGGGGCAGCATCCTCGACCTGGTCGCGGATCAGGCAACCAGGCTGCGTCGCGAACTGGGCAAGAGTGACGAGCGGAAACTCGACGAATACGTCGAGTCGATTCGCGCGGTGGAAAAACGCGTGCAAGCGGACATCGCCTGGAAGTCGTTGCTCCGGCGGGATTCGATCCAGGAAGATCGCTTGAACCTGCGGGCCGATCCGCACAACACGCCCGACGGCGTGGACTTTGTGGATACGATGCTGGAACTGATTTACCTGGCCCTCCGCATCGACTGCACGCGTGTCGTGGCTTTCTCCGCGTACCGTTCGAGCCAGTCCTGTGTGCTCAAGCATCTCGGTTTTGACGTCCACAACGAAGGTCACAGTAGCGGCGACGCCCGGCCCGAGGATAAGCCAAAGCAGTTCGCGAACATCAGCAAGGCCGACGCCTGGTGGACCCAGCGCCTGGCCCGCTTCCTCGATCGACTGCGGACGACTCGCGAAGGCGAGCATGACATGCTTCGGCACACTACCGTCCTGTACGGCAGCGGGATGTCGTGGCCGGCGACCCATCGCAACCACAACCTGCCGATCCTGTTGGCCGGCGGCGAGGGACTGGGCTTTGCGCACGGCCGGCACATCGCCTTCAACGGCCAGCGAAAGGACGTTCCGAACGACAAACGCGAGCACCTCGACAGCCCCAAACTCGGCCCCGACGCCGTGAGCATGTCCGACCTGCTGCGCACCATCTCCGAACGAATCGGCGTGCCCGCGGAAGGCTTTGGCGAGAGTCGCCGCGTTTTGGCAGAGTTGCTCGCCTGAGTGACCGGGAGCATGATCACTAATCCGGCAAACAAACAGATCGCCGTCTCCATCTTATTCATAACACCGCAAAACCGAGCGGCTCGCGCTGCTCCGCTACTTGCCCACTGAAACGATAAATCGAAATGAATCATCTACGAACAACACGGCGACAGTTCCTATCCGCGAGTGGGGTCTGCCTCGCACTGCCGTGGCTCGAAGCGTTCGCGGACGCCGCGCCAGCCGCACAGGCCCCGAAGCGGGCCGTGTTCGTGTTCGTGCCCAACGGTGTGAATATGTGGGAGTGGCATCCAGCGACGACCGGCAAGGACTATGAACTCACTCCGCCGCTGAAGAATCTGGCCGATTGTCGCAAGCGCTTCACCGTGTTCTCCGGCCTGCAACACAAGGCCATCCCGGGGCACGGCGAACTCGCCGTGTGGCTGACAGCCAACGCGAATTACACGGCTGGCAAGGGTGCTGTGACGAAGAGCACGATCTCGATCGACCAGCACATCGCCGAAGCCGTCGGCCGGCAGACCCGCTGGCCCAGCATGGTAGTCGGCGCCACGGGCGGTCGGCGGACAATCTCCTTCGACCGCCAGGGCGAGCCGGTACTGGCCGACCAGGATCTGTCCGCGATCTTCGCGGAACTTGTCGGCGCCCACGGGCGCGAGAAACTTCCGCGCCGGGCGAGCATTCTGGATCTCGTTTCGTCGCAGGCGGCCGCCCTGCGGCGTGAGTTGGGTAAAAGCGACGAGCGAAAGCTCGAGGAGTATCTCGACTCGGTCCGCACCGTCGAGAAGCGGGTGCAGGCCGACATCGCCTGGCAGGCGACAGCCAGAGCCGAGGTCATCGACAAGGACCGGCTGCGACTCCAGTCCGACCCCTACGCACCGGCCAATTACGCGGAGTATATCGACACGATGTTCGAGCTAATCTATCTGGCACTGCGGACCGACAGCACGCGGGTGGTCTCCTTCGCGACGACCGAATCCGAAGGGGGCGGCCCGATCAAGAACCTGCCGTGCGGCAACTGGCACAATGCAGGCCACAACACGGGTGACGCACCGCCCGAGCAAAAGCCGAAAGATTACGCGACTCTCAGCGAGTACGACGCCTGGTGGACCGCCCGCCTGGCGAAATTCCTCGCCCGGCTGCAAGGGACAACCGAGGGCGGGCACGACATGCTGCACCACACCGCAGTCCTCTACGGCAGCGGAATGTCGTGGCCGGCGGCCCACCGGAGCGACAACTTGCCGCTGCTGCTCGCGGGCGGCGAGGGACTGCGATTCGCGCAAGGCCGGCACGTCGCGTTCAACAACCAAGCGCCGGTGAACGCCGCCGTCGGCAAGGCGCCACCCGTGAACAAAGACTTCGGCAAGAACCCGGCGTGCGTCTCGGACCTGCTTCGCACCATCGCCGAACGAATGGACGTGCCAGCTCCCGGATTCGGCGAGAGCCGACGCACGCTGGATGAGTTAATGGCTTGATGTTTGTGCCTGGGGCCAGCCGCGTGACACCGAAAACCGTGAAAGAAGCCGCATCCATGAAAAACTACTCGACAACTCTGCGCTGCTGGCTCCTCGCTTTGGGCGCGTCCCTGGCTCTTACCGGGTTTGCGCCGGGCGAGACTCCCGCCGTCGATCCCGCACCCGCCTTCACGAAGGAGGCGCAAGGCCACTGGCACGTCCTCGCCGCGCATCAGAACAACAAGAACATCGCCCAAGGGAAGCGGGTCGGCTCGCGGGTCGCGGTCGCGGCCGACGGCGTGGCCTGGCACGACCCGGAGAAGGCCGACACGCCGCTCGTGAGTGCGAAGTGTACCCGCGCCGCAGCCGACCCGACGAAAAAACAGGCCGACCCCAACGAGTTGACCAGCATCGTGACCGGCAGCCTGTGCCCGAAGCCAGACGCGAAACTCGCGGCCCGCTGGCGCATCACCGACAACGACGTGCTGCTGCTGCTCGTCGAGGTCGCCGAGTACAAGGGCAACCGCAACGGGACCTACAGCGGGGCCGCTCCGTCGGACGTGATCTTCATCTGCCAGCGGAAGGCGGTGCCGGCAGCCCAGAAACCCGATCCGGCGGCCGACGCGAAGCGGTTCGTCGGCAAGTGGGCCGTGCTGGGCGAACTCGACGACGCGAACTGCTCCCGCACACGCCCCGGCGGTAACGTCGAGTTCACTGCGACGGACTTCGTCAAACGCGGAACCTACAAGTCGGACGCCAAGCCGGGCATGGACGGCACCTGGAAGCTGGCTGAGCCGACGGCGGAGCGAGGGCGGATCGATCTGGCCTTCCGCAGAGGCATCGAGGGGAACCAGGGCCGCTCCCCGAGCTTGTACACCTTCCACAGTGACGACTTGCTGATGATCGTTTACCCGGAAGGCGGGTGGGCGAAGGACGCGGTCGATCAGCAGGAACTGCGACAACCACCCGCCTACTTCGGATCCGACAGCAACCGCAACATGTGGATTTTGCGGCGAACCACGGAGGCGAAGAAATGACACCGCGGAAGTGGCTGGTCGTCCTTGCCGCGGCAGTGGTCCCGCAGCCGACGCGCGGCCGTGCCCGTGCTACCACGGGCCGAATGGCAAACTTCAGCGCCACCGACTGCGCGTTGACGCTCGTTGACGACCTCAAGGGTGCGCGGCTGTTATGGAAGAGCGCCATGCCGCACTCCGCACCGTTTCAAAAAACGCAGAAGAATCCAACATGACCTCTTTTCGCACCGTCGGTTTTCTGACATGGGCCGCCGCGTTCCACGCTTCCGCCGCCCTTGCCGCATGGCTCCTGCTCGCCGATGCAACCGCACTTGCCGCGGAAGGCAAACCACCTCAAGCGGACCGGCTGTCACCTGTGGTCACTCGGCCCGCGGGCACGTTTCAGGCGGCCTGGCTTTCGCTCGCGGGCGCGGGCGAGCCATGCCGGGTCTTTCTCGCGTGGCGGGACGGCAAGCCGGTGCAGTTTTGGTCCACGAAAATCCAACTGCCAGGCGGCCCGAAGCCGCAGGGCGTCCCCAAGCTGCTCGTGGACGGTTTGCGCGGCGACCTGGCTGTCGTCGAGATCGAACTGCGACTGGTGAGCGTGTGGGCGCCGCAAAAGCGCCTGGCGCTCCAGACGCTGTCCCTCAATCTCGCCGCCTCGGGCCGACAGTTGTCCAGCGCGTGGACGCTAAAGAGCGACGGCAAGGAAGTGAGCAAAGGGACGGTCACCGGCGAACTGCGCTCCGACACAGATGGCATCGCAGCGGGACAGGATTGGCCCGCCTTCCACGGAGTGAAGTCCGCCTGCGCCGGCCCCGCGTATGGCAAACCGCTCGTCGCCGATCTGTCCACCGCGCGACCTGTCTGGCGGAGCGAGGCGGTGTCGCTCTCCGGTTGGGGGACGGGCGCGGATGCACGGTATCGCGAGCGCACCGCGTTCGGCACGCTGTGCGGCGGCTCCTCTTCGCCCGTGGTCGCGGATGGGATGATCTACCTCTATCACTATCTGCCGTCGGGAGACGTGACGCCCGAGGGCGCGGACGCGGCGGTCGTGGCGAAGTTCCAGGAACATCCCGTCGAACACGAAGCCATGCGCCGATGGTATTCCAAACGTGCGGACGTGGTGGTCACCGCCATCGACGGCGCCACGGGCAGGACCGTCTGGGAATCGGTCTGGCCGGGGAAACAAGGCAACTGGCAGACGCACAAATGGCGCGGCGACAACTTTGTGCCAGCCGTGGCGGATGGGGTGCTGGTGGTAGCTGATTATAGCTGGAACCTGTATGCCCACGATGCCAAGACCGGTGCCCTGCTGTGGACGACCGGCAAAAACACCAGCATTAGCAAGGACAAGGGCAACATCGGTCCGCTGATCTGCAACGGGGTGGTGGTGTGGACCAGCGGCAGTGGCACTCAGGGCTTGGACCTGCGCACCGGCACCGAGCGGTGGAAGGCACCGGGCTCTGACGGGGCGCGCCGGCTTAAGTATAACGGCAAGGACGCAGTGCTGCTGTGCGGCCCCAACTTGCATGTGATTGATCCGGCCACCGGCACGATCCTGGCGAAGGGGACCTTCCCCTCGGCACGCCTGAATAAGGATGGCAAGCCCGATATCGGCAATGGCGCCGGCCCGAACCTGGTGACGCACGAGGACTGGATCGTGTCGTTCGTGACGGGCAAAGAAGGCGGACAGGTGGTGGCCATGCGCGCCCAGGGCGGCGCCATCAACGAAGTGTGGCGCAATGAAGTGCTGGGCGAGATGGAGGACGGGCACATCGGACTGACCATCACCGCCAATGGGCGCATCTTCACGGCCTTCAAGGACAAAGGTGCTCGGTTGATCGAACTGCCAACGGGCAAGACTCTGGGCGCCGTGCCCGAGCATCTGGGTCGCAGCAATCCCACCTATATCGCTGTTGACGATTGGGTGCTGTCGCAACCCGAATGCCAGCACGGCAAGCAGTCGATCACGCTGTTCGACACCACCGCCGGCACGTTGAGGCAGATGCACGAACCCTGGTCCCCGCCGCACAATGACACCACCGCCTATGGCGAGATGCCGACCACCAATGTCATCGTGGACGGACGCCTCATCGTCCGCGGCATGGACGGCACTTACTGCTACGACCTCCGGAAACCATGAGCCCACGAATCAGGGAACCGGGCTGGCTGGTAAAAGATTTGGGGTAAAAAGTTTCGATCTGTTCCCCAATCTTTTACCCCAAACCTTTTACCAGCCCATCCGGCCGCCATTCACGCAAACTTCAGTTCGCCTCTTAATCCCAATCATCTCCGATATGCACCGTCGCACCCTCCTGAAAATCCTCACTGCCATGGTCGCCACCGCGACGCTGGCTTGCTTCTCGACTGCCTTGGCCGCGGACACCGGCGCGCCTTGGCCGTCGGATGTCGCCGACTTCCGGGCACTGGCTCCGGGTGAGCATCCGCGACTGCTCTTCCGCAAGAGCGACCTGCCCCGGCTCCGGCAGAAGGCCGCGACCCCGGAGGGTCAGGCCATCCTCAAACGCCTCCGGGCGACGCTCGACGCGAAGAACGGCGACACCTTTCCCACCGTCTTCAACGGCTCCAGCCAGGCCTACGAGGGCAATCGACCCGCCGCAGGTGCCGGTGCCGCCGACGCGAATCGGGAGAGCGAGACGGCGAATCCACCCAAGGCCGCTGGCAAAAACACGGAGCTGCCGCTGGGAGCATTTACCATCAGCCATGCCGCGGGCTATGGCCTGCTCTACCAGCTCACGGGCGAGAAGAAGTTTGCCGACCTAGGCAAGGAAGCCATGCAGAAGGCCCTGGCCGGCGTCCGCGACCGCGATGATCGCTACAGCTTTCGCAAGCCCGGCGGTGCGCTGCGCTGCGGGCCGTCGCTCGGCTGGACGGCGCTGGGTTACGACCTTTGCTACGACGGCTGGGATCCGGAATTTCGGCAAAAGGTGGCGGAGGAATTCAGCAAATACAACGAGGGCCCTCATTGCGCGATCGAGGAATGCATCCTCGGCAAGCGCCAGCATCCCGGCAGCAACCACTGGGGAATGGAGGTCGGCGGCTCGGCCATGGCCATGCTCGCCATCCTCAATGACCCCGGCTGCGACATGAAAAAGTTCGGCCCGCTCGTCGGCCAGAGCACGCAGATCATGATCCGTAACATGACGCAGGGCTTCGGTGACGGCGGCTTCTTCGCCGAGGGGGATGGCGCCGGCTCGATGTCCAGCCACATCGTTTTCCTCACCGCCCTCCAGGCCTGGAAGACTGCGCTCGGAAAGGATTTCATCTCCCCTCGGCTCAACGCCCAGTGGATGGCGAACCGGTGGTTCCTGCAAACCCTCGCCCGCGACGGCCAGCCCGACTATCACCCGCAGCGCGGAGCCTACCCGCAAAATATCTGGGGGCGCGGCGGACTGTCCGGCGGTGGTTATTTCTCCATCGGGTTGGGGGTGGCGGCTTCGGCCGATGTCCAGGCGGCAATTGCCTGGTATTACAATCACGGTGGCTTTGCGAAACTGGACGCAAAGAACGGCACGCCCTTCGACACGCCGTCTCCCTACCCGCATCACGCGGTGCTGGCCTTCGTCAACTGGCCCGTCGGGCTCCCGGAGAAGAATCCCGCCGGCATCATTCCGAACGCGCTGCATGATTCCAAGTGGGGCTTCTACGCCTGGCGCAACCGCTGGAGCGACAGCGGTGACGTCGTGATCTCCATCCTCACGAAAAACACCAAGGGCAACTACTCCTGCAAAGCCGAAGGCAGCCTGAGCATCAACGACACAGGCCGGAAACTGACCTGGGGCAAAATCCCCCGCGGCTTCCAGGGCGACTTCAAGCCCGCCAAAGACGGCTCGACCGTGCTGCCGACCGCCGACGGCTCATGCCTGGCGATCGACTTCTCGCAGGCCAGCGGCGCCGAGGCCATGCTCGTGATGACCGGTCCCGGCGCCCCATCCGATAACGCCGTCGAAGCGGGCGGAGTCCGGTTCAGCTTCCTCTTTCTCGGGAAACGCGCCGATGTGAAACCGACCGTGGACGGCAGCAAAGTAAAGGTCGGCGGGCAGACGGTTGCCTTTCAGGACGGCCTCATCATTCTTGGCAAATGACCTTCAGCCCATTCCCGCCGCGGGAACCATCAAGACACACCATGCGAACGCTCACTCTGCTCATCCTGCTCGCCTTTCGGTCGATGGCCTGCGCCGGTTACGAACTGCCGAGCCAGATTGATGGCTGCCGCTCCGTTGACGGCCGATTCCTCATCACAGCCGAACCGATTGGCAAGACGACCAGCCACGGACCGAATCAATGGAGCTTCGTCTGGAAGGACACCAAGACCGGGGAAACTCGAACCGTCCCCGCCCAGGGCGTCAGCGGCGGGCAGGTTCACGGCCAGCTATTCATCGCTCCAGACGGCGAGACGTTCGCTCTCTTTAACCACGTGACGCTCTGGTATCCCGGCAAGTCCGACATGCACGGGGCTACCAAGCTGTGGGGCGACAAGGCTGGCTCTCCGCGGGACATCCAGCACGAGGCGTTCTCTCGCCGCATCATCGTTTACAAAAAGGACGGCAGCATCCTCAAGGAACTCGGCGTCACCGATTTGCTGAATCAGGCGGAACTCGAGAACGTGACGACGGTTTTCACACGAGTTCACTGGGTTCAGGAGTATCCCGGTCTGCGCTTCAAGGAGACTCCGCGGCCCGGCTACGCGTTCTATCGCGTCAGTCCTGACTACACGGTGCTCGAGGTTCGTGCCGTCACACCGCGCGGCAGCAAGGAGAAGTCGGGCCGTGTCATCCGCGTCTCGCTGACCGACGGAAAAATCCTCGACCCCAACGCCGAGCTGGAAGGCGACAAG
>VHDH01000023.1 GCA_016871445.1 Verrucomicrobiota bacterium
GAAACCCGCCAACAGCAAACTGGCCACCCCGGCCAGCAGCAGCAGCTGCGAGATAATGGAAGGGGCACGCTTCACGGCAATTTAACCAGAGATCGGCAGCTGGGGCGCGAGGACGCTGACGGCATATAGCCATTGTCCATGCCTAGCTCGCCGCACAGGCAAAACCAAAATTTGATGGAAGTTGGATTCATGGTCAGGCTCCGAAGGGCGGGCAATCGCCCACAAGGCGGTAAAGTTCATTACGGGCTCGGGCGACCCCATCGTGATCCTCGGCAGCTATGGCTACCGCCATCTGGTGCCGCCAATGCCGCAGCGCGGCCTGCAACGTAGCTCGCCGCGCGGTCTCCTCAGGCGACTCTGCGTCTTTGATCAGTGTAATAATGTTCACCTCACAACACGGACAACCGACCATTGCCGCACCGGGGCGGTGGCGGCGACGAGGCCGGCCGGCAGTAGGGTGAGCGCGACGGGAACGCATGATTAGAACTCAAAACAGGCCGATTGTTTCTTCAACGCGGACTGCAGCGAACTTTGCCATGGCAGGTTTCGCTTGATGATGGGGTGTTTATTCCGTGCGATGGGAGCAGGTTGAAAACTTTTTTGTCGAGCTTCAGCAAGGCGATTGCGCGGGCATCGATCGCCGCCGGATTCAGCCCGGCCAACGGGGCCGCCATCAGCACGAGGCTGATGGCGAGCCAGTGAACCGGGGCAAGGCAACGACGATGCATTTTGGTTGGAGGGGCGGGGCGCGGCCAGTAGCCGCGCCCCGCTTGGTATCAGTGATTACTGAATCTTGGTGGCGGTGAACAATTGCTTGCCGCCTTCGGTCTTCGCCGTGCCGGTGGCCGTGACCTTCTCCACGGGGCCTTTGCAGACCTTGCTGTGGAACGCCTTGCTGACGGCGTTGTCCTCAAGGAGGTAAGTGACGGTCTTGCCGTCCTTGCCCGTTACTTGGATGGCATTCTGACACTTGGGCGTTTGGCTGAGTTCGCATTTTGCGCACACGCCTTTGCCAGTGATGGTCTGCTCCTTTTCCGCCGCGAACACGCTGGCGACCGTAAGCGAGACTGCCGCCGCAAGGGCGAGGCTCAGTTGTTTTGTCATTTGTTTTCCTTTTTGTTGTTGCTGTGTGTTTTTCTGCTAGCAGCCCGCCCCACTGTGGGCGGACATCGGGTGGCCGCGTGCGGCCAAAGTTATTTGCGTTGCACTTGGAGCACAGAGAGCGCGCCGTCGGCTCCGGCGACGGCGAGGGTTTGATCGTTGGCGCTCCATGCCAGCGCACTAACAGGCTGCGCAAAAGTATGCCGACCGACAGGCGCGTCTGGGTGGGCTAAGTGCCAGATCAGCACTTCCCCGGCGGCGTCGCCACTGGCAAGCAGGCCGCCTTTGGTTTGGAATTGCATGGCTGTGAGCGCGGCCCGGTGCGTGGTGAGCATAAGGGGCTTGGTGCCAGCAGGGCCTTTACCGGAGCAGCGCCAAACGATGCCCGTCCCACCAGCCCCGGTGGCGAGCCATTCGCTGTCTGCGGACCAGGCAAGGGTCTTAATGCGCGCAGGATAACCGCTCATTTGCAATGGCTCAGCCTCGCGGAAGGGCAGACGCCAACAGGTCATTGAGTTGTCAAAAGTGGGGGCGACGACGTAACGGCCGCGCGGGCTCAAGGCCACGCCGCCGAAGGGCGACTTGTGTGCAAGCGTTTCCGGTGGCTCATTGGTCTCCGGTCGAAACAGCCGTACTTTACCATAACACACGGTAGCGAGCACTGCTCCGTCGCCGCGCCAACTTAAGCCAGCGACGGTGCTTTCGTGTCCGTCAAAGCGCCTTCCTGGCAAACCGTCGGGCTGCCACAATCGCAGATGTCGACCCGCACCGCTGGCGAGCCAGTCGCCGCGTGGGGACCAAGCGAGGTGCTCGACCCAGTTGCTCCCGCCCTCCAAGGCGCGGCCGGGTGCGAAGGAGACTGGTTGCCAAAGTCGTATCTCGCTATCCTCGCCGCCGGTGGCGAGGGCACCGTTCTTGGACCACGACACGCACAAGGCTCCGCCGCGATGTGCCAGCTCGCGGTGGACGAGCGCACGGGTGCTAACATCGGCCAAGCAAAGTTCTCCTGCTGCAGTGACAGCGGCGAGTTGTGCGTCGTCTGGTGACCACGCTAGTGCGCGGATGTGCTCGCCACAGACAATGCTCCAAGCGTCGCAGCGGAGAGCTGGGGGTTGCGTGCTCAGGAATGTCATGCAGCGAGGCAGTCACGAAAGCCGGCGGTGAGTTCCGCACGGTCGAGGTTGCGGCCGATAAAGATGAGCCGACTGGTGCGGGATTCGCCGTCCTTCCAAGCGCGGTCGGGCTTGCCGTCGAAAAGCATGTGGACGCCCTGGAAGACGAAGCGGTTGGGCGTGTTGGCGATGTGCAGGATGCCCTTCATGCGAAAGATGTCCGCGCCCTTGGAGGCGAGAAGCTCACTTAACCAAGCGTTGAGTTTCTTCGGGTCTAGCGGAGTTTCTTCGGTGATGCCTACGGAGCTGACGGAGTCGTCGTGGGTGTGGCCGGCGGCGTGCTCTGTGGCGTGGACTGGCTCGATCAGCGCGCCGTTGCGGCGGACGACCATGGCGAATTCTTCCGGCATGTGCTGCGTGCAGAGCAGGTAATGGCCCGGTTCCGCGACGCGCAGACGGAAGGTGCCCCCGCCAGCCGGCGCGAACACAAGTTTGTGCAACGCCCTGCGCGGCGGAAACTCCGCGCCGTCTGCCACGGTTACGCCGGCGGTGCTATAGAGTTTGAGCGCCTCCTTGCGCGCGTCGGTAGCATCCGCCTCGTTCAAGCCCGCTAGCTTGAGCGCCACCAAACCCATCTCGGGGTCGGGTCCGGGTTGAAATACCAATTCGTAGTCACCGGGCGTGAGCGCATACGTGCCACTCCACTCGAAGGGTAGCTCTTCGCGCAGAAAGTCGTCGTCCACGGCGAGTTTTGCATCAAGGTCAAAGGCGTGGATTCCCACAACGTGCTCGACGGGCACAAGCGATTGCCGCGTGCGGTGGAAGCGCGCAACGGCATTCATGCCGCGCAGGCGGGCTTCGAGGTCGGCGAGTTCGGCCGATGTCACGAGGTCGGTTTTGTTGAGCAGAATTACGTCGGCGAAGGCGATTTGCTCCTGGCATTCCTTGCTGTCGCCGAGGTGTTGCACGACGTGACGCGTGTCAACCACCGTCACAATGCTGTCGAGGCGGAACTGCGCTTTGACCTCGTCGTCCACAAAAAACGTCTGAGCAACGGGGCCGGGGTCAGCCATGCCGGTGGTCTCTACTAAGATGTAATCGAACTTGTCCCGGCGCTTCATGAGGTTGCCGAGGATGCGGATGAGATCGCCGCGGACGGTGCAGCAGATGCAGCCGTTGTTCATTTCGAAGACCTCCTCGTCGGCATTGATGACGAGGTCGTTATCAATGCCGATTTCGCCGAATTCATTTTCGATGACGGCGATGCGCTTGCCGTGGCGGGCGGTGAGAATGTGGTTCAACAGCGTAGTTTTGCCCGCGCCTAGGAAGCCGGTAAGGATGGTGACGGGAATACGGTTTTCGGGAGTGTTCATGGGATCAAAATCCGCGCGTTTTAGTAAGCGCCGGCATCAGGTCAGCGCGGGTCACCTCGATGGCGGGTTATATATTGTCAATGGTGAAGCAAGTTCTAGGAGCGATGGATATTAGCACACAGGCTAGCCTGCCATGGAAATCTGGTCCATCGCAGGACTATCCTTTGATCAAAATAGGGGCAGAGCCATTCACGGGCGTCAGCAAATAATGCACCGCGAAAGCAGCGAAAAACACCGAGCCAAGGCGTTCTAGCTCGCGGAGCCAGCTCAGAGTAGGCGAGGCGGTGGAGGGAGTTTTCACGCGGTGAGCACCTGATTGAGGCGATGGCAGCGGTGGCAAAGGCCGCTAAACTCCAGCCAGTGGTATTGAATTTGGTAGCCCGTGCGCGCGGTCAAGCGGGCTTCGAAAGTAGACAAGTTTGGGATGCTCCCCACCCCGACGGCTCGATTACACCGTTCACATATTAAGTAATTTGCCCCGGCGCAAGCCAGTCGCACCGCACGTTTGCCCGCCATCACCGCCGGCCGCAGCACGCCCGCTGCATCAAAACTTTTCACTGCCCGGTACACGCTCACGAAGTGGCACTGCGTCCGCGGTACCAATTCGCGCACCAATCCCTCCACTGCGATCGGAGCAGCTCGGGCACAAAGAAAATTGAGCACTGCCCGGCGGGGTGCCGTTAGCGTGAGACGTGCTATTCGGCAGAGGCCCAACGCCCAATCCCATCGCGCGCTCACGACTGCCGCTGGCAATACGCCTGTGCCCGTGCCCAGCGCAGAGGCGGGTGCACACGCGCATGAGATGGTAGAGGCGGGAGGACGCATGGCGAACCCGTCATTGACGGTTTTTCCAACAGGCGAAATTCTTATGCTGGCTGGGTAGCCAAGGCGGTTGATGAGTTGGCGCAAGGTGCGCAGGCAGTGACGCTCGGTTCCGTGGTGGCAACCCGGGTGAACGGTTCCAAGTGTTCGCCGAGGCGAACTAGGCGGGCGCTGTTGAACACCACTAGTAGCGAGCCCGCATTGTGTAAAATGGCGGCGATGATGGGGTTCAGGTAGCCCAGTCCCGCCATCACCAAGCCGCCGAGGATGAACACTACGCCAATCAAGAGGTTTTGGTTGATTACTCGTCGTGCACCGCGCGAGAGCTCAATGAGGAAGGGTAAGCGCCGCAGGTCGCTGTTCATCAATGCAATAGTCGCGCTGTGGATGGCGACTTCGCTTCCGGCCGCGCCCATTGCGATGCCCAGGTCACCAGCAGCCAGTGCAGGGGCGTCGTTGACGCCGTCGCCGACGACGGCGACGCGGTAACCTTTGGCTTTCAACGCGCGGACGTAGCTGACCTTGTCTTGCGGCAGGCATTCGGCGGCGACTTCTGGGCAGCCTACTTCCTTGGCTACGCGTGCGGCTACGGGTTGGCGGTCGCCGGAAACCATAGCGATCCGCCGCACGCCGGCAGCCGTCAACTCCCGTAGCGCAGTAGCAGACTCGGAGCGAGTTTCGTCGCGAAGGGCCAGCCAGCCAGCAAGCGCGCCGTCGCGAGCCACGAAGAGTAAGCTATGGCCTTCAGCCTCACCTAGGTCGGCGGTTAGCGCCGTCTCGGGCACGCCGTGTTCGCGCAGCCAAGCGGCGCGGCCCACCAGCACGCGCACGCCGTCCACGCGGGCTTCCACGCCGCGCCCGGCGGCCTCGCGGAACTCCGTCGCAGTCGGGGCCGGCACGCCGGCTTCTTGCGCGAGTCGGGCCACAGCGCGGGCCGTGGGATGGTTGCTAAACTGCTCGGCGCCAATGGTCAGGCGCAGCAACTCGGCAGCGGAAAGTCCGTTGACGGGCGCAAGGCGCGCGACGCTGAGCTGACCGGTGGTGAGCGTGCCGGTCTTGTCGAAGATGAACGCGTTGATGCGTGCGGCAAGTTCTAGGTCGGCGATGTTTTTTATGAGCACGCCTAGCCGCGCGGCGGCGGAGATAGCGGCGACCATCGCGGTAGGCGTCGCAAGGATGAATGCGCACGGGCAAGCCACGACGAGCACGGAAATCACGCGGGTGAGGTCCGAAGTGAACGCCCACACCAGCGCGGCCATGACCAGCACAAGCGGCGTGTAGAAGCTCATGTATTGGTCCATCAACCGCATGATGGGCAGCTTGGTCTGCTCCGCCGCGAGGATGAGGTCGCGCACGCGGCCTAGCGTGGTGTCCTGCCCAGCATGCGTGACGCGGAGGTCCAAGACGCCCGTGAGGTTGATGGTGCCGGCGAAAACGTCGTCGCCTGATTTCTTTTCCGCCGGCAGAGATTCACCGGTGATGTTGGCTTGGTTCACCGTACTCGCGCCGTCGGTTATGACGCCGTCAGCCGGTATGTTGTCGCCCGGCCGCACACGCAGCATGTCGCCCGCGCGCAGTTCACTGGCGGGGACTTCCTCAAGGCCCGCAGGCGTGATGCGGCGAGCCTTCGAGGGCGTGAGCCGTACGAGCGATTCAATCGAGGCCCGCGCGCCAGCGGCGGTACGGGACTCGATAATTTCACCGACCAGCATAAAGAAGGCGACCAGCCCCGCGGTTTTGTAATCCCCAGTGGCGAAGGCGGCGACGACGGCGAGAGAGACCAGTTCGTTGATGCCCAATTGGCCACGCCGGAGGTCACGTATGGACGTGGAAACAATAGGCCAGCCAAGGATGAGCGCGCCGATCATCGCGCTGCCAGAGGCGATGCGGAAGTTGTGCAGAAACCACTCGGCGAAGTAAGCGTTGACGACCAGCAGCAGGCCGAACGCCGTGAGCGCGAGTTTTTGCTGCACAGCGGCTTGCGCGGCCACTTCGGGCGCGGCAGCGTTATCCTGCTGACTGAGGAGGGAGGTAACTTGCATGCGCCAATCAGTCCTCGTTGCCTTTGGGGAAGTTAAACTTCACGTCCTTGAAGGTTTTACCCTTCACGTCCACCAGCTTCACGACGGCATCGAAATTCGTGGCAGTCTTTATCCAATCGGCCTGCGCCTCGTAAAGCGAGGTGTCGCCGACTTTCTCGCCGGTGGCGGTATTTGGCACGGGCTTGAAGCTCAAAGCCTGTGGCGCGCCTGCGATGGTGGTAGTGACTTCGATGGCTGGCGCGGCGATGCGGATAAACTTATCCAAATGCCCGTCCAACACGTACAGTTGTAGTTTGCCAGCGGCTGCGTCGCGTACGAATTCGAGATGGTATTCCTCTTCGCCTAGCACAACGGGTGCACCGCCGTGTGGGGGCGTGTGCTCGTGTTTGTGGGCAGAGTCTTTTTTACCGCCACCGGATTTTCCGTGGTCGTGGCCGGCGTGTTTGTCTTTGCAGGCGGTTAGTGTGAGGGCAAGGGTGGTTAGGAGGACGAGGAGTTTACGGTTCATGGTTGCTAATTTTCGGTTCTGGATTGATTGCGATGGCTCGTTTTGCCTGAACTTCGGTTATGCGTTTCTAAATTGCGTCCCGCCTCGGCGGAGCCTGTTCTCCGGGCAGGAGGTAAGAGAATTTCATGGTTGTCGGAATTAACCTGGAGGCTGTTGCGCAAATTTTTTTGGCTTCCGTTACCTTGCTAATAAGCTGGCGGAGCCAGCGTGTTGAGGAAGCGCACGGAGGTAAAAGGATTGAAAGCTTAATTGCAAAGCGATTGCAATAAAACAGGGACTCCCTGCTCGTGCAAGTCAATTCCTCCCGAAGCGGTGGGGTTGCGCGCATAGCGCAGAATGCTCGCTTCCCTTCTTTCCAGCGCTTCGGCATTCTCACGCCCCTATGTCATTTAGTAACCTCGGCCTTTCCTCTGCGGTGCTTGAGGGCGTCAAGGCGATGGGCTATACTGAACCAACCCCCATCCAACTCCGCGCCATTCCGCTCGTACTCGAAGGCCGGGACATCATCGGCAGCGCACAAACGGGTACCGGCAAGACCGCCGCCTTCGCCCTGCCCATCCTCACCCGGCTCCAAAGCCACGAGCGTGCCGTCCGTGCGCTTATTCTTGAGCCGACGCGCGAGTTGGCTGCGCAGGTGGAGACGGCGTTCCGTGATTACTCGCGTTTCACGGATCTAACGGTAGCAGTTTTCTATGGCGGCGTTGGTTACGACAAGCAGTTGCAGGCACTAAAAACCGGCGTGGATGTCATCGTCGCCACCCCGGGTCGGCTGCTGGATCACATCGAACAAGGCAACTGCAACCTAAGTCACGTGCAGCACCTCGTGCTCGACGAGGCCGACCGGATGCTGGATATGGGTTTTCTGCCGGACGTAAAGCGCATCCTCCAGAAGTGCCCGGGCCAGCGCCAATCCATGCTCTTCTCCGCTACGATTCCGCCGGCTATTGAAACACTCATCCAGTGGGCGATGAAGAACCCGGAAACAATTGAAATCGGCGCGCGCCGCTCGCCTGCCGAGACCGTCAAGCACGTCATTTACCCCGTCAGCGACTCACAAAAAACTGACCTCTTGCTGGAATTGCTCAAGCGCGTCAACTACGACTCCGTGATCATTTTCTGCCGGACCAAGCACGGTGCTGATCGCGTGGCTCACACTCTTCAACGCGCTGACCATGCCGTCGCTATCCTCCACAGCAACCGCACCCAGCGCGAGCGTGAGCAGGCGCTCGACGGCTTCCGCCAAGGCAAATACGAGGTGCTTGTAGCCACGGACATTGCGGCACGCGGACTGGACATCGCCAATGTCAGCCACGTCATCAACTACGATGTGCCCCAGCACCCCGAGGACTACGTCCACCGCATCGGCCGCACCGGCCGAGCGGAAAACTCTGGCGATGCCTTTACCATCATGGTGGCTGAGGACGCTATGCATGTCTTCAGCATCGAGCGCTATATCAGCCAGAAAATTCCTCGCGAGAAACTGGAGGGCTTCAATTACCGCTACACCGCGCTATTTGAGGCAGACAAGCCCGGTGCGGCCAAGCCGCACGAGCGCAAGGTGCAAATGGCCCGTATTGGTGGCGGCTACTTCTTCGGTGCGCGCCGGCGGAGGTAAGCCCAATAGGAGTGCTCCGGTCCTGACTTGGCGCTTTCGCGAGGCGCACGTGTTGCGCGGATCGCCGCATTCCGAGGCCACGCAAAACTAACTTGTGAGTGCCGTTGAGCCGGGGACAGCGAGTCTCCTTGTTGCGTTAGCTCACTTCGTCCCGCTGGGCAGGACTTCCCAGCGTTCGCCAAAGAAGCCTGCGGTGGCGATGCCGCCGGGGTAACGCGCGCTCACGGGAACGTTCAGGTCAATCATCGCGTAGTCCGGCAATTTGGGCACCTGACGCGCGTTGTTGAGATAGTCGTATTCGCGGAAGGTGAAGCCGCTGTTGAGAACGATGTATTTCTTCGGGTTGAGCGGGTTGGGGAAGATGAGCACGGGCACATGGTGCGCGGCCGGGTAGTTCACGGTGCCGAGCCGCACGACTTGTGCGTCCCAACGCACGGGCAGGCGGTCCAGCACGCGCGCGAGGAGTTTGTTGCTCGTGGGATCGCCCCACAGCACGAGGTTGTGTGCGGCGATGTCACCGTCGGTGATCGCGGTGTCGTCCTTCACGCGCGCTTCGCCGCGAAACTGCCTCCGCCAGTGCTCGAGTGCGTGCTTCATCTCGTTGTCAGCCCACTTGCCTACGCGGTCGTTGAGCGGTGTACCGGTCGGGCGCACCATGAGAAAGCTCTCAAGGAAGGCGTCGTCTATCGGGCCTTGCAAGCCGTGGCGTTTGCGCAGCGAAACATCGTCCGCCACGGTGGCCAGTGACCACTTGCCGGCGAGCTTGCGGAAATGTGCCGTCCACGATTTGTCCGTCTCGATGGGCGGGGCGTCGAGTTTTTGGTTGTCCACGAGCACTTTGGGGGCGCTGCCTTGAAGCAGCTTGCAAGAGCCGGCGGGGAACAGCAGCGAGAAGGCGGAGACGTTGGTCGTCTTCACGCGCACCATGTTCTCCGGAAAAATTTGCGTGGCGTCCACGCGGGCGCGGTTCCAGTGCTCCTCCATCCCGTCCACGCGAACCCAGTGCGACTGGTTGTAGCGCAGCGTCCACGTGGTGAATTTCACCATGTCGGGCGCGGGGTCCTTGCCCATCGCGACGATAGCGTCCACGCGGCGGTTAATCTCGACGATGGAGTCCTTGTGGTAGCTGTGGCCGGTCTTGTCCGGACCGATGATATGGGTGAGTTGCAGGCCCTCGGCAGCGGCGGCCCGCGCCATTATGTCGGCGGCCTGTTTCTGCGAATCCGCCTCGCCGCTGTAGGCGACGGTGGGGAGGTTGAAGAGGTTCCCGGCGTAATCCGTGCAGTCATACAGGTGCCAGAGTTTGCGCTCGAACCACGATGGCTTGAGCTCTTCCTTCTGGAACACTTTTAGGAAATCCGGCGTCTCGCTGAAACCCGCGCCGGGCGCTGCCGCCGCCCACAGCCCGGGATAATGCACCGCGAACTGCCAGCAGGCCGCACCGCCCATCGAGAAGCCGCGCACCACGAGCCGGCGGTCATCAATGGGGTAATACTTCTTTGCATGGGCGAGCGCCTCGAAGAGGTCCACCTCGCCGGCGAGTTTGTTGGCGTTGCAGTAGCGGCCGTAGAGGTGCAGTACGAGCGCACCCGGCGGGACGAATTGCCCGGGTGACTTGTGCCGTTGATCAATGAAGGAAAGTTCCGTGAGTTTCTCACCGCGCCCGTGGGCCCAGAAATCCAGCCGCAACGGCGCACCGCCAGGAGCAAAATTAGGTGGCACCACAAGGCCGTATGGTTGGATAGAGCCGTCAATCTTCGACTGATACGCGCGCACCACGAGGCCGGTCTGCGCGAGCCACGGGGCTTGTCCCGCGCGCAACGCTGCTGCGCGCTCGCCGCCTCGCTTGAGTAGATCGCGCGCGGTCGCAACTTCGTTGGTCGTGTAGAACTCATCGTGCCGCAGCGCCCAGTCCACAGCCTTGTGATAGATCTGCACGTCCGGCAGCAGGTCGAGCAGCGCGGGCTTACTCTTGAGCGAGCCGCGCAACGCCTCGATGTCCTTGGCTAGCAACTCGGCCACGGTCGTAAGTTCCGCGCGTGCGGCAGGTGCGATGGCTACGCCAGGCGGCGGAATGCGGCGCACGTTGTCGTGCTGGTTGTCAGCGGGGCCGTCGGCGAAGGCGGAAAGGGAAACAGCCAACAATGCGGCGAGGCGGGGCGTGGTCTTCATGTGCTTTGGCGGACGATACCAAGCTCGCCGGTCACGCAAAGAAATTTGCGCCGTAAAGGGGGGCAGTCCTATCTGTCAATGCTCAACCGAATGCCGCACTCTGTGGGACAGGAGTGGCCCGCTCGCGCTCACGCCATCGCGCGGGCGATGGCGTTCCACCAAGCGTCATGCAATTCGGTCACGGGTGCGGTGAACTCGTTGCTCGCGGTCTTTACCGCCAGCGCGTCGCCGCCGACGGTGCCGATGCGAAGGGCGGGCACGCCCATGAGTTTCGCACGCTCGATGACCTTGGTGGCGTTCAGCGGCGCGCAGGTGATGACGACGCGGTTTTGGGTTTCGCCGAAGAGGAGGGCGTCGAGGCGAATATCCTTGAGGCTGGAAAAATCAACCTGCGCCCCAATGAGCCGGGGCGTTTCGCGCGCAGTCTGCTGGATGATGCAGCTCTCGGCCAGCGCCACGGCCAGGCCGCCTTCGCTGCAATCGTGGGCGCTCTTCACCTCGCCGGTGTGGATGAGGCCGAGGAGCGTCGTGTGCAACGTCTTCGCCACTTCCAAATCCACACGCGGCGGGAGGCCGGTCTTCTTGCCGTGCAGCGTTTGCAGATACGCGCTGCCACCCAGGCCGAGCAACGGGTCAGCTGTATCTGCGGGCGCGCCGAGCAGGATGATGGCGTCGCCGACGTCCTTGAACCACGCGGTCGTGATGTGCTCGGGCTTCTCAATGAGGCCGACGACGGCCACGGTGGGCGTGGGGTCAATCGCGCCGAGCGCGCCGCGCTGGTTGTAGAGCGAGACGTTGCCGCCGGTGACGGGCGCGTGGAAGGCGCGGCAGCCCTCGGCGATGCCGCGCACGGATTCCTTGAGCTGCCAGAAAATCTCCGGGTAATGCGGGTTGCCGAAGTTGAGGTTGTCGGTCGCGCCCAGCGGCGAAGCGCCAGAGCAGGCAAGATTGCGGCAGGCTTCGGCGATGGCGGCTTTACCGCCCTCGTAGGGGTCGAGATAGACGTAGGCGCCGTTGCAGTCGCAGGTGAAGGCAACGAATTTGTCCGGCACGGACGCACTGGTGGGAGCGGGTTGGCCGACCTGCGCGGCGGCATATTCGGCCTTTGTGATGGGCAAGGAATCGCCTTTGATGCGAATTACCGCAGCATCGCTTCCGGGGCAAACCACCGAGCCAGCACGGACCATGTGGTCATACTGGCGATAAACCCAGTTCTTCGAGGCGATGGAGTGGTTCGCGAGGAGCTTCTTCAAATCGCCTGCCGCGTCCGTTGTGTCGGCGATGCCATCCAAGCGGAACGCCCGCACCGCTTCCATGTAGGCCGCTTCCTTTGCTTCGCGCTGATAGACCGGCGCTTCATCCGCCAGCTTTTTGGCCGGCACGTCCACCACGACCTTGCCACCGTGGCGCACGACCATGTGGCCCGTGTCGGTCACGACGCCGATTTCCGCCCACGGCAAATCCCATTTGTCGAAAATCTTCTTCACCTCCTCCTCGCGGCCCTTGTGGACCACGATGAGCATGCGTTCCTGCGATTCGGACAACATGATCTCGTAGCTGCTCATGTTGGGCGCCCGTTGCGGCACCTTGTTCAGCTCGATCTCGATGCCCGTGCCGGCGCGCGCCGCGGTCTCGCACGTCGAGCAGGTCAGGCCTGCCGCGCCCATGTCCTGCATGCCGGCGACACAGCCGGTCGCGAGCAGTTCGAGACACGCCTCACAGACTAGCTTTTCCATGAACGGATCGCCCACCTGCACCGCGCCGCGCTGTTGCTCGGCGGATTCCTCGGTCAAGTCCTGTGACGCGAACGCTGCGCCCGCGAGTCCGTCGCGACCCGTCGCAGGGCCGACGTAGAAGACCGGATTGCCGATGCCGTGCGCCGCCCCGCGCGTGATTTGATCGTGGCGAAGGACGCCGAGGCAAAAGGCGTTGACGAGCGGGTTGCCCTCGTAGCTTTTGTCGAAATAGACCTCGCCCGCGATGGTCGGGATGCCAAAGCAGTTCCCGTAGTGCGCGATGCCGCTGACGACGCCGGAAAAGAGCCGGCGCACCCCGGGATTGGACAACTCGCCGAAGCGCAGTGAGTTCAGCGCCGCGACGGGCCGCGCACCCATCGTGAAGATGTCGCGGATGATGCCGCCTACGCCTGTGGCCGCGCCTTGAAACGGCTCAACTGCGCTGGGGTGGTTGTGTGACTCGATCTTGAAGGCGATAGCCACGCCGTCGCCCACGTCAATGATGCCGGCGTTTTCTTCACCCGCACCGACGAGGATATTCGCAGCCTTCGTCGGGAAGCCTTTGAGCACTGGGCGGGTGTTTTTGTAAGAGCAATGCTCGCTCCACATCACTGAGAAGATGCCCAGCTCGGTGTAAGTCGGAGTGCGTCCGAGGATTTCGAGCACCTTCTGGTATTCGTCCGGCGTCAGGTTGTGCTTGGCGACAAGTTCGGGCGTGATGGTGGGTTCGGTCATCGGGCGTCAGGTCAACGGTTCCAAAAACGCAGTGAGCATGGGCGGGCGCGCCGGGGGCGGCAAGCAAATCGCGGCGTGCCAGTCCATTCAGGTAGCTTTGCCGGCAAGTTTGAGAACGTGGTGCGCTGGTCGGGCAGGGGAAAGCAGCGTGGCCTAGTCGTGCGGCGGTTTGACCTTTGCGCCGGGGTCGTTGCGCTTCGGCGTGTGCTTTTCGTATTCACCCTTTCCCAGGCGCTTGAGGACGGTGAAGCCCGCATTGGTCGCATCCTTCACGCTAAATTTCTTGAAGATCTTTGGCGCGTAGAAAGTGGCGAAAACTTTGCGTACCGGTTTGCGGCAGGCAGGGCACTCGGTCAACGGTTTGGCGTCCAGCGGGCGGCGCAGTGTGAACCGCCCCCCGCAGGCTACGCAGTTTCCGTCGCAGAGTTCGTATTCGTAAAGCGGCATGGCGTCTCTCGTTGCAACAATGTTATTGGGTGGCCGCGCAGGTTCAAGCTCTCGCCATTCTCATAACGGATGCTGCGCGAAGACAAACTCTGCTACGGGCTGGCCGCCAATGAGATGCTCTTGGATCACTCGCTCTAGCACTGGCGGCGTGCAGGAGTGATACCATGTGCCCTCGGGATAGACCACGGCGACCGGGCCGCGCGCGCAGATTTGCAGGCAGTTGACCTTGGTGCGATAAACCAGCGCCTGCGGCCCGATGAGGTTGAGTTCTTTTAGCCGCCGTTTGAGGTAGTCCCACGACTCGAGGCTCGCCTCGCGCGGGCTACATTTGGGCTTGGTTTGGTCCGCGCAAAGGAAGATGTGGCGGCGAAACTTCTCCACCCCCAAGTTGGTGACAAGCGAATTCAATTCAGCCTGCAATTCCGCGTTCATGCTGCGGATAAGATTAACCGCGGAAAGCATCAAATCCACATCAGAAACCCACTCATTCGTAAAGCACAGGTCAGAAGCGCAGACTCCTTAACGCAGGGGGTTAGTTGCGGTTGTAACCCGGTCCCCTTTCACATTCGCATGTCGTTCTTGGTTGACCCGAGAAACCCAGCCCTAGGCTTGCTGTGTGCCGAGGGCGGTGAACAAGCAAACTACGCGCTGAGTTTTCCCCTCGCGCTAAAGTCGCGGGAATCGCGAAAATTAAGATTTGGGCAAGGATCAGGGCAAGCGGGCATTACGGCATCCACGATTTTCAGGTTCCACTCCGAGTGTTGACCTTAATTCTCCACCCGTTAGGGCTGCGGCTGGAATACGATCCGGCTGAACGCCCGCGATGAGAACTCTGCCTTGCCGAAGTTAGGGCTGCTTGCGCGCACCCCCTCCCCAGTCCAGCGTTCTAGCGCGAAGGTTAAGCTGCCACGTCCGGAGAAAAACACCCGCACGTCGCCAGCCTGCAGGGGCGTCAGCTGGGCACGGTCGGTCGCGAAGTCTACTTGCGCCACGCGGTCCAGCGGCACCTCGAGGAACTTGTCTTCCACCGCAAAGCGGAACTTCCCGTCCTTCCACTCCACGAGTCGGCCTGCCACAGAATCGCGGTTTACCAGCCGGCCCACGTCTTTGTTCACGTTCGGCACCAGCGGTGCGACCGTCTCCTCCAGTCGGCCATCCCATTCGGTCACGCGCAGGTTCGCGAGCCGCATTGGTCCTTGGCCTTGGTTGACAAGGCGGATACCGGTGCCTGCGCCGCTAAACTTCTCTGGCTCGACCCACTGTTTTGACACTGCGCCGTTGATGAGTAGCGTGATGGACCGCTGCTCGCGGCTGGTCTTGATGGCGACGCGCGCACGGTTGGACTGTTGGAGCAACGGCATGACCGCCATGCCGAGTTGCGCGACTGGCTCCTTGTGCCGCACGAGCAGGAGCTGCGATGAGTAATTGTTTAACTGTAAGCTGTAAAACCCGCCAAACGGCGGCTCGTCGGCAGTCTGTGCGAGGCGCACGGGCTGGAGCGAATCCGTGTACAGCGCAACGGCTAGTGCAAAGGCGCCTTGCCATGCCAGGTCGAACTCCAGCGATGAATTTGGCGGCAGCTTCACATCGCGTGCGATGGAAGCTGGCTGCATGGCGATAAACGCGCCGTTGGCGAACTGCCACTGGCCTGGGTTGAGGTTGCCCGCCAGCGCCTTGCCCATCGTCCAGCCGTCGAGACTGTCTGGCCCGGCAAAAATTGCGCGTGGTGACGGTCCGGCCGGACGTAGCGCCGCGGCTTTTGTGCGCGGTAGTGTGAGCGTGCCAGCATACCACGTCTCGAGGACGACCTGACGCTCGTCGAGTACCTTAAGGATGCCGGGCAACTCGTCGCCGTTGGTCAGCCGCACAAAGCAGTAATTGGGCGAGGTAACAGCGGGCGGCGAGTGTGCGCCGAGGCTGACCTCTGCGACGGCGTTGGGCGTGAACTCAATGGTCGTTGCCACGTCTCCATGCTGCCAGCGAAGGCCGTTGGTGGGCGTGATGGATTCAAGCTGCCCGGTAAGCAGGTCGCCATTACGGAAGAGAATAGCATGCGGCGGCGAAGCGGCGAAGGCGGTGAACGTGAGTGTTCCCAACAAAGCGACCAACGGACGGTGGGCTGCTTGTTGAGGTAGTAATAGCCAAGCCACGCGTACCAACGCGCTACACCAAAAAAATGCGACACTCAGGACGCTCTTCATCGCTCGAAAAACTGCTGCGCCTCCGTGCTGAATAGCGGCAGTTCCGCCGTAGCTGGCTCTCGGTCGGGATTGAAGCGCAGCAGGCGAACCCAGCGCGCCTCCAATTGTAGCGGGCCAAAGTGCGGACTGATGCCGGCTAGTTTCGCGCCGTCCCAACTTGGCCGGGTGAGCGCGACGGTTTCGCCGCTGCTTAATCGCGCGTGCGTTTCGCCCGCCGGGCGGTTAGTCGTCGCCGCTGCACCCGGCGCGAGCACGACCTGCGTGATACGAGCGAGGGGAATTTCCAACCGGCCAGTGGCCGCCGTGAGCGCCAACCGACCGTCGCGGATTGCCTCCACTTGGCCGAACGCACGGTCTTGGTTGATCAGGCGGACGAGGTGCCCGGTGAGGTTCGTCCCGGTGATCTCTGGCTCGACGGGTCCGTCCCACGCGGTGACCTTGAGGGCGCTCAACTGGATGCCGCCGTTCATCGCGAAAAAGCTTAGGCCGCCGCTTTGGCCAAGTTTGCTTGCCGCGCGCAGTGGCGGTGGACCAACTCTTTGTGAGCCTGGGTCGGTCCATTGCTGGATGACGTTGCCGTCCACGAGCAGCACCAGTGTGTGGGCGACCAGGTCGGTGCGAATTTCTACGCGCAGCTTCCGGCCCGGCAGTGGCACGGGAATCTGGGCCTGCCCAAGATGCTGCATGCTCGTGTTATTCGCATGGTTCGCCATCAGGTTCACAAAGCCAAGGCCGAGATTAAATTGGTAACCGGCGCTCATAAAGTTAAAGCGTGCGATGTCGTCGGTGTACAGGCTCACGTAGAGGTTCATCGCGTTGGCTGCGCCAACCTCAAACTCGACGCGCGACTGTGCGGGCAGCTTTAGGTCGCGCCCGAGGAACGCATTCGCGCTGGCGGTCAGCACGCCATCGCGGAGTTGCCACGCGGTCGGCGTCGGGCCGGTGGTCCAGCCGTCGAGCGTGTCCGGGCCGTCGTAGAGCGTGGTGAAACCGCGGGCGAGAAAGGCCAGCGATTGCAAACTTGCACGTGGTCCGCGCACGCGCCCGGCGAACCACGTCTCCAGTTCGATGTGTGTTGCGTCTAGCGCCAGCAGTTGGCCGGTCAGTTCGTCGCCGTTAACAAAGCGAAAGCGGCAGATCTGCTGTGCGGCAGAGAGTGACGGTGGCGGCGTGGCTTGGGCGAACCGGATTCGGTGTGCACTGCCTGGCCGAAATTCGATGGGTGAGGCGGCCGCCGGGTGCTTCCAGCGGATGCCCCGGGACGGGTCGATTCCCGCGAGCGAGCCATGTAACGTCGAGCCGTCCAGAAACTGGAAAACACCCACATTGGGCTGAGCGCAGAGTGGGTGTCGGGCGAGCAGAAGGAACGCGGCGAGGGCCAGAGCAATATTTAGCAGCCAGTTTTTGGGATTCAGCGCAGGATGCCCGTCAGAAAAGCGTCGGCCCCAAAACACCGACAACTGGTGGTTAATAATTGGGAAGAGCTTCACTCGCGCGGAGACCAACGCCCTCACGGACCGCTCCATTCATCCGACGGGCCGCGCAAGGCGGTTGGGTTGAAGCGCAGCGTGCGAATGGACTCGGGTTTCAGCTTTAGCCGCCCGAACACAGGGCTGACAGCGATGATTTCACCCGTCTCCCATTTTTCCAGCGCGAGCGTAAGCCGCTCATTGCGGTGGAGGGTGACTTGCACGCCCTCGGCCGCCGCCATGACTGGGGCGGCATTGGCCGTTGGGAAGCTGATGAGGGCTGCACGAGCAACGGGAATTTCCAGCCGCGTGCCGGCAGGGTTGAAGGCTAACTTGCCTTCGCGGATGCCGTGCAGCGTGCCGGTGGCGCTGTCGCGGTTCACGAATTCGACCATTGCGCTGTCTGCTGGGGGCACCTCGACGAACTTGTCCGGGTCGTCACCGGGCACGCCGGGCAAGGCGGCATCGCGCTCGCGGCCGTCCCATGGTGCGATGCGGATGTCGCTGAGGCGGACGCGGGAGGTTGAATTATAATTGTAGAAGACGATGCCGGTGCCGGGGCCGGGTGACCCGAGGTTCTTCCACTCGTGGACGCGCCCGCCGTCGGCCAAAAGGGTGACGGTCTCTTTCTCGGTGTTGACGAGGAAGGTAAAGCGCACGGTGTTCTTGGCGAGCATCTGTGGCACAATCGCGCCTGACGAACTGGTTGCACCCATACCGCTTCGGCGCATTGAGTAAATGTAGCCCGAGGACGACGTGTAAAACTGCCAGCCGTCGTTATAGTCGTAGTGCTCGGTGCTGCGCGTGAAGAAGGAGAAGCGGAAGTAGGGTTGGCCCTTCCACGAGAGGTCAAACTCGATGCGCGCTTTGGTGGGCAGGTGACACTCGCGGCCAAGCGACCCCACGCCGGTAGAATAATACGCGCCGTCGCGAAACTGCCACGCGGGGCCAGGGGCCGCGCCGACAATGGCTGCACGGCCGGCAAGTGCCGCCTCTGCACCGGCTGGCGCGGCAAAGTTATTTATCTGCAACTGAAGTGCGCCCATGGCCCGGTCGCGCGCCTGCGCGAGCACGTCTGCCGCCGCATTGCCCACCGCCCGAGCCTCCGCCGCTCCAGTAAGCAAGGCCAGGGCCCGCTCGCGCATTTGCTCGTAGTTCTGGACGAAGTTTGCACCTGCGAGGGGGGCTTTTGCCTTGAGCAGGCGAATGCCGAGCAACATCCCTTCGGCTTGGATGGTCAGCTTCATCTGGGTGGCGCGCAGATTTTCGTTCAGGCCCTCGAGGTTGCGCTCTTGCTGGGCCAGCCATTCCTCTTCTGCGCGTTGTGAAGCGACGCCTGCTTCCACTGCGGTTTGCAGTAGGTCCGACTTCAACAACTCCGCGCCCGTTGCTAGTTGGGTGGCTGCGCCGATTTTTTTTGAAAGGTCTGCCGCCGCTCGTGCTTCCTCCGCATCCACTGGCCCGGGAACGGCCAAGACCGGAGCGGCGGCTCTTACGCCTGCGAACAAATCCTGTGTTCGTGCAAGGGAAGCAGCCGACGGGTCGTTCTTAAGGTGCTCCAGCTCCCGCAACAGCCGAGCGGCTAGTAACGCGCCTTCGCGGCGGATGGCGGTACGTTCAAGCGTCCCCGCTTTCACTTGCTTGTCCAACTCGGTCTTTATCGCGTCGGTTTTTACAAGGCCCGACTCGACGGCGAGCAGCACGAGGTCGGACTTCAGATAATCCGCAATGGTGTTTGATGAGCGTGCGCGAGAACTCATGTTGGACACCTCAGCAGCGGTGGGCTTGTTTTTTGCGACGCGTTCGGGGGCGTCTCCGAGGGGCTTCGCTGGAGCCAAGGGCGGTAATGCGCCGGGGGCGTCAGCTCTGCCTGCAGGACGCTCCACTTCCACTTTTACGGGGCGGGCAATCGCGTCAACTGCCTGCACAGCCGGCACGACGGCCGGGACAACTCCCCCAAAGCCGCCGAGGATATTCACGCCCACGCGGCTTACCGCGGTGCCGGAGCCAATTTTCCACTCTTCCGCCGCCCGAGGGCCGTCGTAAAGGGCGGACTGGCTGCTGCCGTAGAAAGCGAGGCTTTGTAAGCCCGCGCGCTGCCCGCGTAACCGACCCGCAAACCATGTGTCCACCTCAAAGCTATCGGCGTCGAGCGTGAGCAAGTTGCCCTCAAACTCGTCGCCACTAGCGAGCACCACGCGGCAAACGGGGTTGGCATTGGTGGGCAGTTGAAGGCTGCGGCGCGGGAGGCGGATGAGGTTGAGGTTCGTGGTGCTGAACTCGATGGGCGCACGGGCGTTGGGGTGCAGCCAGCGGAGCGTGTCGCTAGTCAGTGCGCCAATGTCTCCGCGCAGGTAGGAGCCGTCGAGGAAGGAGATGGTGGCAGGGGGGAGATTCGTGCAAAATCCCGGGCTCCAAGGTCCCAATCCCAAAGCGACCCCAAGCGCCAAACCCCGAAGCCACCCGCCGCCGGAGGCCGGGACACGAGTTGGGGCATGAGAATGGAAGCTTATTTGGAACCTAAAGCTTGGGATTTGCGGCTTCTTAGCGCTCATAAATCGGAAGGAAACGATAGTTCAGTGCCAACGACAGTAGCGAGGCTGCGGTGCCGAACGAGTTACCAAACGAGCCGTCCCAGCTTCCATCCTTGTTCTGCGTGGCGGCAAGGGTCTTGATGTTTTGGGCGTTCCATTTGCGCCACGCATCGGGGGAACTGTGGAAGTAGGCCTGCGCCGCATAGTAGAGGTAGTATTGCTGGTAATGCGAGTCGCCGCCCGTCTGCTGAAGGAATTGCCATGCGCTCTTAAAGTCGGCGGTATCTTTCTGTTTGGCCAGCGCTAGCACCAGCACGCCGATGGCGCAGCGTGCGGCATTAGGCCCACTCGATGCGGTGTAGCCGTAACCGCCCTCGGGGGTCTTGCACTTCGCAAAATATTTCAGGCCCTTCTGAATCGCGTCCTCTGGCACGGCTAGCCCTGCATTGCGCGCGGCGAACATCGCGACCATTTGTGCGCCACTGACGGTTGTGTCTGCGTCCGAGCTTTCCGGGGAATAACGCCAGCCTCCCGCTGGGTTGCGTGCCTGCGAGGCAACAATAAGGTTAATGGATCGCTGAAGTGCGGGGCCAAGCCGGGCGTCGTCCACCGCACCGTAAGCTTCCGCGAGCGCAAGCGCGGCGAAACCATGGTTATACATTGAGGTGCCAAGGTAGCCGGTGTCTTTGTTCTGTTGCGCGAGCAGGGCGTTGAGCCCGCGCTTGATGGCGACTGAGTAGGGGCCGACGTTCGGGTCGTCGCCGTGCGCAAGCATCGCCACCACGCACAGGCCGATGACACCGGGCTGCCGGCCATACACGTCCGTCCATGTGCCTTCGGCAGACTGCGACTTTGAAAGGAACTGGAGGCCCTTCACATACATCGCGTCAATCAGTGCCGGGCTGGCATCGGACTTTTCAATGAAGAGCTGCTGGGCGCGCGCTTCCGGAGTAAAGTTTCCTGGGGCAAATCCCAAGCAGCACAAAAACCACAAGCTCCTAAAATTAAAATGCAGCCAAGTGCGCTTAGTGCAGGGAGGCTCGGGGCTTGGAGCTTTCGTGAAATTCAGAGTTGGGGTTGGGCGGCCTTTCACGGTTTAGCCTCCACCGCCTTAAAGTAATTTTCTAGCGCCTCGCGGAACTCGGCCGGGATCGGGCGCGTTGTGCCGCTGCCCTTGCCGGTGCGGCGGGCGGCGGCTTCGGCGCCCTTGGCATTACCAGTGGTGCCGGGACTGGCCTTGTCTGTGGTGCCGCCATTTTGATTTGGGCCGGTGCCAGGCTGTTGGCCGGGGCGCATCCCGACCTGCTGCTGCTGGGCCATCTGCATGAGCATCTCGGCCTCCTGCTGGGCCTGTTGTTGTTGTTGCTGGCCATCTTTGGGCTTTTGTCGTTTGGCTTGCTCGTTGATGAGGTTGATGAGGTCAGTCAAGTTCGCCAATGCGGCGTTCTCCGGCTTCTGCGCTGGTTCGCCAGTAAGTTTGTCGAAGAGCGCCGACTCCGCATCACGCATTCCGTCCTGGGTGTTGAGCAGGAACTCCCTTGCCTCTTCGATGTCGGTACTCATCTGGAGTTTCGTCAGGTCGCCCCGTAGTGCCCGCTGTTGTTCAGCTACCTTGGTCACCGCCTCGGCGAAGCGAGGGTGTCGCGCCTTCTCTTCTTCTAGCAGCGTTGTCTGTTGCAAGACACGCGCCTCACCTGCGCGCAGGCGGATGGATGCGAGCAGTAGCTTGAGCAGTTTGTCATCCTTGGGCTGGCCTTCGCCTTCGCCGCCGCCTTGGCTCTCCTCTTCGGGCGGCTCGAGTTTCTTCGACCAGTCGGCAAAGCGCTTTGTCCATGTCACGAGGTTGCCCATCGCGTCCATTGAGGTATTCGCGTCTATCATTCCGCGCACGCGGTCCAGTTCAGCTGTGGTGTTTAGAGATTTCATTTCCTTCGCCACCTCGCCGTAGTTCTCACGTTGCGTGCGGTCGAAGAACCGGCTCATTTCGGCGACGACCTGCTCGGCCTCGGTCTTGACATTTGCTTGGTCGCCGGCGAGCGAGGTGATGACCTTCTTGAACCGCTCCGGCAGTTCGCGCGGCAGCAGGCCGATCGTCTCGCCCACCAACTTGCCGAGCTGGTCGCCCAAGCCTTTCTCCGACTCCGACAGCTTCTTCAGCCGCTGCGAGAGTGTAAGGGCCTGCAAATTGTCCAAGCCGTCGTTCATTTTCTTCTGAAGTGCTTGCAGTTTGTCTAACGCCTTCTCTTCTGCGTCGCGCGCTTTAGTGGCTTCCTCCGCACGCTCCTGGGGCGAATTGCTCTCCTGTGCTTTTTGGAGTGATTGCTGCGCCTCTTTCATCTCACCTTGCGCCAGTGACTTCATTTGGGCCAAGTTTTGCGTCCACTCACGAAGCGTCTGCTGCGTTAGCGTCGGGTTGCGCAACGCTTCGCGCACGATGTCTTGGCCCTGGTCTGCGATGCGGTTGAGTTGTGCGGCGTTGCGTGCTTGCTCGTCAGCTTGCTCGCCGGCTTTCTTGCCCGCCTCCTCGGACTTCAGCTTGTCCTCGGGGAGGCCCATCAACTCGCGGGTGGCGGCAGCAATGGCTTCTTCCTTGCGTGTCACTTCTTCGACTTGTGCGAACACCGCGTCGAGCTGCTGTCGCACCAATTCTGCGTGCCGCGCGAGGCCGACGACGTTGATGCGGTGCGTGACCGACTCACCCGGCTCACGGCCAGGCAGGAAGTCTGTCGCGCGGCCCTTCACCTCGACGACCGAGTCCGCCGGGATCCGCAGCACAGTTGGGCTGAAGAGGAACGTGTTTGTAAAGCGCCGCTCTTGTGGGCCCGCCGCCGCCTTCTTGAACTGCCCGATGGCCGGCGTGTTCGTCGGGTCGAGCGACGCGACGATCTCCGTGTTCACGAAGCCCTCGCGCACGCCGAAGTCATCGGCGGCGGAAAACTTGAGCGGCAACACATCGGTTTCCAGAATGGACAACTCGAGCGGCAGATCGCCCAGGTCCACGCGTGGCGCGGCGTCCTTGGTCGGTCGCACAGCCAGCAGCCATGGCGCAACGGGCTTCAAGCCAAATTCATCCCGCCAGTCAAATGCCGCCTGTGATGCAGCATCGAGCTTCAGTGAGCCACTGTTGAATTTCTCGCCAGTGAGTAGCAGCGACATCGGCTCGGCTTTGTCCACTGCGACCTCCGCAGACGCCAGCGGGCGCGTGGCGGTGCCGGCAAGCGCGACGCGGCTGCCCTCGAGCACGGGCAGCGCGGCGTTTTGCACGATTTGATTGGTAGGGGGATACTGAAGATAGTCGGGGAGGGTGACGTTCGCCGTAAGTTGCTTGAGCGCGGGCCGGTGCAGCGGTTTCACGGCGATAGCGTGTGTGGCGTCGCCCAATCGCACGCGCAAAACGCCGTCTTGAGTCTGGCCGGGGATGGTGAGCCTGAATGTGCCATCCTTCACAGGCGCGGAAATTTTGGACTGCACCTCAAAGCGACCGCTCGCGCTCGCGGGTTTCCAGAACGAGCGATAATTCACCTTGGTCACCAGCTCAAACGGCTCGCCAAGGGGCACGACGAGCTTTGGCGGAATGCTCTCCAGCGCGACGAACGTGTAGCGCGGGATGCCCGCAACGGGTGCAGCCCAGCGTTGGAGCGCGTTCCAGCCTGCCGCCGGCGCGACGGCAAACGCGAACACCACCGGCACGAATATCGCCGCGAGTGCGAGTGTCGCAATGCGCGCGGGCCGGCCGTCCACCACGGCAGAGAAATCGAACTTTGTTGCTTCGGCTGAAACCTGTCGAATGGCCGCTCGGCAGAGCGCGAGCGACATATTTTGGGGTGCCTGCTGCTCCTCGGCGAGTTCCACGATGCCCAGTAGCCGATCACCGAGCCGACGATGCCCGTGTTGAACCACGTTTGATAAAGCACGCAGATCGCGGCGCTGCCAGACCCAGTGCCGACACCAGCGCATCACGAACCACGCCGCGCCTGCCAGGCCTGCGAGCAGTAACGTCGTGCGCAGTGCTTTGGGCGTGTCGCCGATGCGATCGCACAGGAACACCAGCGCGTAGGACGCTCCCATTGCCGCCAGCGCACCGAAGACCGCTTGCGCCGTCTCTGTCCGCCACAGCGCCCGCTCGAGTACCGAGAACTGTGCACGTAGCGAGTCCGGCAGGGCGACTTTTTGGTCAGTGGTTTTAGTCATCACGAACGGATAATAGCACCCGCCCGCTCCGTCACAACCCCCAAAGTGTTGTAAATTGATGGTCGGTTTGAGTTCGGCAGCTAGGGCGGTCGGCCAGAAATTGGTCTGCCCGCTGGCGGTTTATCACCGGGTTTGGCACGGCTGTGCTTACGCGGCTATTTTTCGCATTGACCAGTGGCGCGCACTTGTGAGCCAATGATGCTCTATTTGATTTTTCACCGTTGAATTTGTGATTTCCGGACAATGCCAAAAGTAGCGAAGCCCGGCCGCGTGCCCCGCATCGGCGCGAATACGGCCAAATACGATGCTCATCACTCCGTCCTCAATCAGACCTACGGCGCGTTAGCCGACTTGCGCCGCGAGCTGGCTGATTCCAAGGAAAAAGTCGCCGAGCGCAGCGGGGTGCTGCACCTCTTCGCTACCTGCGCGGATGCTCAACGCTCATGGTTGTTGCTCGAGGACTACTTCGAGAAGCTAAATCTCTCGCGGAAGGACTTCGGCACGAACGAGTGGTGGCCCCATATGGTCGAAGCGAAGGGCCGTCCGCGCTTGGAGGAGTTGGCTATTCTTTTTCTACGTGCCGGCCGCTCGCTGCCGCAGGAATTGCAGCAGTTTGCTAATTACTCGCGCTTCGCTGAGATTGAGCAAGCTGAGCAGGAGAGTCGGCTGATGACGGAATTGGAGCATTGGCTCTTTCCGCCCGCGCCCGTCCACCTCGACACCCCGCGCGCTGGCCTGCGCATCATCTGCAAGCCACAGCCCGCCGTGAAGGACTCGCCGCTACACGCGCTCGTGGCCGAGTTTCATGTCTTCCGGCCCCGCACCGGCGAAAAAAAGAAATCGCTGGCCGACTTGATTGATCTAAACACACGCGCGGCACACGAACAGGAATTGTTCCCCGCGTTCGATTGGGAATTTGTTCAATGGGTAGTGGAAAACTATCGTCACCGTGAGAACAAGGACTCTGACTTCACGCTGCAAGGGCTTGAACTGCTTCAGTGGATCGCTCGCTGGGGCCATCACGGGCGGTTACTCTTGGAGTGCGGCACCAAGCCCATCGTGTATCACGGGCAGGTGGCCGAGTTGACGCCGCACCTTCAGAACGGCTCGCAGGAACTCGCCTTCACCCAGCGCATCAAGCTGTCCAACGGCGAACTTCGCCCACTAAACGAAGCCACTTGGTTCGCCGGTCAGCCGCCGCTGGCGCTCGTTGACGACACCTTTTATTTGCTGCGCAACGCCCCACCGGGCGGCTTGCTCGAGGCCATGGCTCGCTCGCCGCTCGTGCCCGTGCAGAAGCTCAGCCACCGGTTCCTCACCAACCTCCGCCGCGCGCACTTTGACAACGGCGTGGACTGGGATCAGCTCTGCGTTGCGCATCCCGCCGTGCCGCAATTCACCTTTGAGCTGGTGGATGAGGTCATTCGAATTCGCTTGTTGGCCCGTAGCGAGCGCGACAATTCAGCTTGGCACTGGAACGGCCACGAGTGGGCGCAAGACGAGCGGGGTGGTAAAAATGGCAAGCCAGAGATCCTCGACGACCTCCGTCTCGAACCAGCGGTTGGCTGGTTGCGCCGCCTCAATTGCTTTACCCCCGAGCCCGGTCTGTGGGTCGGCGACGCGGCGGAAAACTTTTTCAGCGTCCTCTCCGCCAACTGGGCCAACCGGCCGCCGGACGCCGAATTCCTTGGCAACGCCATGTTCCAGCGCCTCTTCCTCACGCCGCGCAAGCTCAAGCCGCAGCTCGTCGTCAAGGGCAGTGGCATTGACTGGTTTAGCGTCTCCGCCGAGTGGGAGCATGAGGGTATGAAACTCACGAAGGCTGACCTTCAGCGGCTCGCCAGCGCCACCGGCCGGTTTGTTAAACTACCTGATTCCGGCTGGGTTGAGTTGGATACTGCGGCCGTGCAACAGGCGCATGAGGCGCTCGCGGATCTTGGCCTTGATGGCCTCAGCCCGATTGCACAGCAAGTCCCCATCGAGCAGGCTGCACACCTCGACGAGAAGGGCTTGGAAAAGTTTGGCGATAGCGAGCACGCGAAGTCACTGCGCAAGCGGTTGCAAAATTTTGAAGGCGTCGCGCCAACTGAATTGCCCAAGCATCTCAACGCCGAGCTGCGTCCGTATCAAAAGGAGGGCTTCGACTTTCTTTGCCACCTCACCGAGCTGCGCTTGGGGGGCATCCTCGCCGATGACATGGGCCTGGGTAAAACACTCCAGACACTCACTTGGCTCGCGTGGCTCAAAGCCCGTAACCCGAAGGATCCCAAGCCCGCGCTGGTCATTTGTCCCGCCTCCGTGTTGCACAACTGGCGGCGCGAGGCTGAGAAGTTTGTCCCGCACATGAAAGTGCTCGTGCTCCAAAGCGGCGCGACCCGCCATGCCTTGCGCAAGCAAATCCCGCAGAACGACATAATCGTCACCAACTACGCGTTACTGCGCCGCGATCTTGAGGAACTAAACAAGTTTGACTTTGGGGCGCTCGTGCTGGACGAGGCGCAGTTCATCAAGAATCCAACCGCGCAAGTGACGCAGAGCGTTAAGCAACTCAAGGCTGGTCACCGACTCGCGCTCACCGGCACGCCGCTGGAGAACCGCTTGCTCGACCTTTGGAGCATCACCGACTTCATCCAGCCTGGTTACCTCGGCTCACAGGAGCACTTTCATCAGACCTACGATCCGAAACCCGGCGCGGCGAGTGAGGAAGCTGTTTCCGTCCAGCGCATCGCGCGCCGCCGCCTGTCCGCCAAACTTCGCCCGTTGCTCCTGCGCCGCCTCAAGAAACAGGTCGCCAAGGATCTGCCTGACCGCATTGAACAGCGCCGCGACTGCGAACTGGGTGAGGAACATCGTAAGCTTTATCTCGCTGAATTGCGTCGCTCACGCGAGCAGGTCATGCAGGCCGTGAAGGAGAAGGGCCTCGCTAAAAGCAAGATGCACGTTCTCGCCGCGCTCACGCGGTTGCGGCAGATTTGCTGCCACCCGCAGCTTGTTGGCAGCAACGTGCCGAGCGGCAAGACCGAGACGCTTTTCGAGTTACTCGACACGCTTGTGGCCGAGGGTCAAAAAGTTCTCCTCTTCTCGCAATTCGTGCAGATGCTAAAAATTCTCGAGACCGAGTGCGCCAAGCGCAATATTCCCACGCACCTGCTCACCGGTGAGACCAAGCAGCGCCAAGAGGTCGTCAACGCCTTTCAAGCTGACGACCAGGCGGGTGTCTTCCTGCTCTCGCTCCGCGCTGCTGGCACGGGTTTGAACCTTACCAACGCCAGCTACGTCGTCCTTTACGACCCATGGTGGAACCCGGCGGTTGAAGCGCAGGCTATTGACCGCAGCCACCGCATTGGCCAAACCCGCACAGTTAACGCCTATCGCCTTATCGCGCCCGGCACGGTTGAGGAAAAGATCTGGGATTTGCAGCAACGCAAGGCTCAGACCATTCAAGATGTGCTTGGCGAGGAGGGCTTCGCCCGCAGCCTCTCGCAGAACGACTTAGAATACCTCTTTGCGGAGGAATGACGTGGCACAGAGTCAGCGCGGCCCGCTGTACCCGCGAATGGTTACAGCGCTGCCACCGCTGTCCAAGCGCTAGCGCCAAACTGCGAATGAAAGCGTTCGCGCAGTTGATCCGCCGCGGCGCGCGTCGCAGTCAGGGCAAAGGTCGTCGAGCCGCTACCCGACATCAGCACGGCGGGTGCGCCGTTGGCTCGGAGGAAATCCTGATAAACTTGCAGCAACGGATGTTTGGGCAACGCCGGGATTTCGAGTGCGTTGTAAAAGCCACGCCCGGCGGCGGCCAGGTCTTTTCCCTTCAGCAGGCTGATGAGTTCCTGTGCGCGGCCGATCCTGCCGTTTAATGCGTCAGGAAACCGCGCGAGTGACTGATATGCCCAGGCGGTCGAGATGCCAAAGCCAGGATGAATGAGGAGGATGTGCGCACCCCGCAGCGCGAGGAACGGTTCCAGCGGTTGCACCAGTTCTCCGCGCCCGCAGGCGAGCGCGGGTTGGGACTGGAGGAAGAATGGCACGTCGGAGCCAAGCGCTGCAGCCAAATCGTTGAGCTGAGCCGGGTTGATAGGCAGGCCGAACAACTCGTTCAGTGCGCACAACGTATGGGCGGCGTTGCCGCTGCCGCCGCCCAAGCCGGCAGCAAGCGGGATGTTTTTTTCGAGGTGAATTTTGACCCCAGCGGTGATGCTGGCGGCGGCGAGGAAGGCGGTTGCGGCCCGATGCACGAGGTTGGTTCCGTCCACTGCCAGCGTGGGCAGGTTGCAAGTGAGCGTGATCCCGGCCGCAGCTTGGTCAACCATGATTTGGTCACAGAGCCGCACGGGCTGCATGATGGTCTCCAACTCGTGGAATCCATCCTCGCGCTTGCGCAGGATGTTAAGCAGCAGGTTGACCTTGCAGGGCGACTGGCGGAGGACGGCGCTCAAAACAAAAACGCGCCGCCACTCGCGTGCCGGCGCGCGGAAAGACCGATGAATTAATACTCAAACACGCGGAAGCGACTGCCCGGAATGATGGGTATGATTTCGCCACCCGAGAAGCCGACGCGCGAGTCCGTGTGAAAGAGGCTGTCGCTGAACACCCGCGGATGGTAGGCATCCGGATACGATGGACGCATCGTGAAGGGCTCAGCGCGAATTTTGTTGGAGGGATCGCGTAACCACTTGTCTGGGATTACGAAGGGTTCGTAGGGCGGGAACGGGGCCGTGAGCATCTCGCCAAAGCCGACGGCGGTGCGGGTCATCGTGCGGCTCATACCGCGCACCAGCCCGGTAGAAAATGCATGTTCGGGCCCATCCCAAAGGCCGGTCTGCTCAATGGAGCGGCGCAACTCGCCCGCGCGAAAAATCTCCATCGCATTGTTCAGGCCCCGGCCTAGCTTGTTTTCCACCCCGCCGATGCCTGCGGAGGAGAAGCGGCTATTTACGCAGCCCGTCAAAACTAACGCCGCCGCGCCAAGGACGAGCATCATTGAGATACGCATAGGTGCCTGAGTTTTTCTAAACAGTAACGTCTGGCTTAAAGGTGTAAAGACTGAATTGCGGCTTACGGCTGTAACGGCACCACGCGCTCGCCGGTTTTGTTGATGTAGCCGTAACCCTCGCGGATGATGCGCACCCGCGCGCGGCCGCTGCTGAACTTGTGCGCCTCGTCGAACTGAGGCGGCACCAGCAGCTTACCGGTGCGGTCTATGTAGCCCAGCTTGCCGCCAATGCCCACGGCAGCCATGCCCTCAGAGAAATCGTGCGCTCCGTCAAACTGTGCGGGGATGACGACCTTGCCGGTGCGGTCAATGTAGCCCCACTTGGTGGCCGGGAACTTCCCTAAGCCCACCACCGCCAGTTCTTCGCTGAACTCACCCGCGTAATCGAACTGTGGCGCGATGACAAACTCGCCGGCGTTGTCGCGGTAGCCGTATTTACCCTTACGCGGGAAGGGTATTGGTGGTTCGTTGGTCCGCTTAGACTCCTGCGCGGAACCAAAAGCAAACGCGCCCAGTAAAGTCATCAACACGGGCCATTTCATGCACCACTTTTAGCAAAACGCGAGGCGGCGCGCAACCCGTACAATGCGTTGGCTGAAACCTCCTCCAGAACGGAGGACAATTTCGATAGTTTATCAGAATTTTTTAGTTACATGCCGCCACGGGTGCTTCAGCAATTTTCGAGTGAAGTTCCCTGTGCCGACCCCGTCGAAATCACCCATATGCAAATCCGTCGTCTTTTCATCGCGCTGCTGTTCACTACCTTGCCCCTGCTTGGCGCCGATACACCCAAGGCCGCCTTCTCCAGCGTAATTGTCACGAAGAAAACCACCGGCCACGCTGTGGACGTGGACGTGGACATCACCGGTTGGAAGCAACTCCACCTCGCCGTCAACGATGCGGGCGACGGCTTCAACACCGACTGGGCGGACTGGGCCGAGCCGCGCCTCGTCACCGCCGACGGCAAGGAAACCAAGCTCACGGATTTAAAGTGGACCGCCGCCACCACGCAATGGGGCAGCGTTCGCGTTGGCGCCAACGCGGGCGGCATGCCGCTGCAAATCGCCGGCAAGCCAGTCGCGTTTGGCATCGGCACGCACGCTAATTCACTGATCAGTTTTGCGCTGTCGGAGGGACACAAGTTCACCCGTTTCAAAGCCCGCGCCGGTCTTGACAATGGCGCCACCGACCAAGCCGGTGGTGATTCTGCCAGCGTGCAATTTCAAGTCTTCGCCGCCGCGCCCGCGCAAATTGCCGCCGCCGCTGGCACCGCCAAAGCCCCGCATCCGGTGGCGGTGGCCGGTCCGGAGCGTGAGCCGGCCAACGCCCTGGCTGGCCTCGACGCGGGCGCTGGTCTTAAAGCTCAACTCTTTGCCGCCGAACCGCTGCTGCTTAGCCCCTCGAACATCGAGGTGGACCACCTCGGCCGCGTGTGGGTTTGCGAAGTAATGAACTACCGCGGCCGCAACGGTAGCCGTCCCGAGGGCGACCGCATCCTCGTGATCGAAGATACCAACGGCGACGGCCAGGCCGACAAGCAGACGGTGTTCTATCAGGGCCGCGACGTGGATTCCGCGCTCGGCATCTGCGTGTTGCCCTCGCTCGACGGCAAGTCCACCCGCGTCATCGTCTCCTGCGCGCCGAACGTTTTCATCTTCACCGATACGGACGGCGACCTGAAATCCGATAAGAAGGAGTTGCTCTTCACCAATGTCGGCACCCCGCAGCACGACCACTCCACGCACGCGTTCGTCTTTGGCCCGGACGGCAAGCTGTACTGGAACGTCGGCAACACGGGCAAAGGCGTTTCCGACAAGAATGGCAATCCCATCACCGACCTCGCGGGCAACGTCGTCACGGACAAGGGTCAACCCTACCGCCAAGGCCTCGTCTTCCGCTGCAACCCAGACGGCTCGGAGTTCGAGGTGCTCGGGCACAACTTCCGCAACAACTACGAAGTCGCCGTGGACTCTTTCGGTTCCCTGTGGCAGTCGGACAACGACGACGACGGCAACCGCTCCGTCCGCATCAACTTCGTCATGGAGTTCGGCAACTACGGCTACGTGGACGAACTGACCGGCGCGGGTTGGGGCACGGCTTGGAAAAAGGCCAACGAGAAAACCAAGCTCCCCGATGACGACAAGCCGCTTTACCACTGGCATATGCATGACCCCGGTGTCATGCCCACGTTGCTCGTCACCGGCCAAGGCTCACCCACGGGCATCACGGTCTATGAAGGCGACTTGCTCCCCGCACCTTTCCGCAACCAGGTCATCCACTGCGACGCTGGTCCGAACGTCGTGCGCGCGTATCCCGTGAAGACCGCCGGCGCCGGGTACACCGCGAGCATCGCGCCCGTGCTTACCGGAACGCGCGATAAGTGGTTCCGCCCGGCCGATGTGTGCGTCGCGCCCGATGGCTCGTTGCTTGTCGGTGACTGGTATGATCCCGGCGTTGGCGGCCACGCGATGGGCGACCTCGCGCGCGGCCGGGTCTTCCGCGTGACCGTGCCCGGTGCGGAAAAATACACCATGCCGAAGCTCGACCTCGCCTCGCCCGCCGGTGCGGTGACTGCGTTGAAAAGCCCGAACCTCACCGCCCGCTACCTCGGCTACACCGCCTTGAAGAACAGCGGCGCGAAAGCCGAAGCCGAACTGCTCAAGCTCTACAAGTCCGACAACGCCCGGCTTCGCGCCCGCGCGCTGTGGTTACTTGCGCAGTTACCCTCCGGCAAAGCTCACCTCGCCGCCGCGCTCAAGGACGCTGACGCGGACATCCGCATCACTGCCTTGCGCGCCGCCCGTCGTTACAACCTCGACACCCACGCCGCGACTGCGCAACTCGTGGGTGACACCTCGCCCGCCGTCCGCCGCGAATGCGCCGTGGCCCTTCGCCACAGCAAATCGGCCGACGCTCCCGCACTGTGGGCGAAGCTTGCGCAGGCTCACGACGGCCAGGACCGCTGGTATCTCGAAGCCCTTGGGCTTGCTGCTGACCGCAATGAAGCCGCGTGCTTCGCCGCCTGGAAGAATGCCGCCGGCGCGAACTGGAACACGCCCGCTGGGCGCGACATCGTCTGGCGCAGCCGCGTCCCTGCTGCCGCGCCGTTGCTCGCGCAATTCGTCCTCGACGCGAAGACGAGCGGCCCGGACAAAGCCCGTTTCCTCCGCGCGTTGGACTTCATTCCCAAGTGCAAGGAAAGGGATGACGCCCTCGCCGCTATCGCCCTCGGTGCGCTTTGACATAAGTGGGTGGCTTGGAGTGGTCGCTTGGCGGTGTGGCAATACCGCGAGCGGAATTTCGGCTGCCTCAGCAAGGCTTCTCCCGCGTGACGGTGTTTGGTATCGTCGGCTCAAATGCCCGTCACTCCTGACCCCGATGCTGCGCTCATGCTCCGCGTGAAGCGTGGCGACCGCGTGGCGTTCGAGGAGCTAATCGCCAAGTATCAACAACCAGTGCTCAACTTCGTCTACCGCTTGCTGCCCGACGCAAGCGAAGCGGAGGATCTCGCGCAAGGGGTGTTCGTTCAGGTTTGGAAATCTGCTGCGCGTTACCAGCCCTCGGCGAAATTTTCCACCTGGCTGTTCACCATCGCCCGCAATTTGTGCCTCAACGAATTTCGTCGCCGCTCCCGGCACCCGGCCGAGTCGCTCGACGCGCCGGCTCACGCAAACACCGACGAGCCGCGAGGGCACGGGTTGGAAGACGGCCGCGCTACTGCTGCACCAGATAAGCTCCTGCGCGGCGAGCTAGAAGCAAAGGTTGCGGAGGCGGTCGCCGCCTTGCCGGAGAATCAGCGCACTGCGCTGGTGCTCTGGCAGCGTGATGAGTTGGCTTACGAGGACATCGCCGAGGTGCTGGATTGTTCGTTGTCCGCCGTGAAGTCCCTTATCCACCGCGCCCGCGAGACGCTCCGGGCGCGCCTTAAGCCGTATTTGCTTACCGGGGAATGGCAAGTAGGCGAGACGGAAGAGGATCGATGATGAACGCGATGGCCTATTGCAAAGCGTGTCTTGCGCCTGCCTCGGAAGCACCCGGCGGCAGTGACACAAACCGCAACCAGAGCCCGCAACTTTTGCGCCAACCCGGTTATGAACCCAACAGCCGATATGAACGCCGTGACGTTTGAAGAACTCCTCGCTCTCCGGCACAAACGCCCGCTGACGCGGGAGGAACACCTATGGCTGGACCAATGGCTAGCCGCGCACCCTGCCGACCGCGAGCTCTGGCGCACGGAAGTGGTCCTCGCTCGTGCGCTGCGCGAACTGCCCTCGCCCGTCCCATCCTCGAACTTCCAAGCCCGCGTTTGGCAGGACATCGTGACAAATGAGCAGCACGCCCAGTGTGCGCGTCAGCGCTGGTGGTCTTTCCGGCCGATCTTTCGCCTGCCTGGCTTGGAGACCGCCTTTTCCATCCTTGCTGTCCTCTTGCTTTTCGGAATCGGCTCGTATCACCGATATGCGAGCAGGCGTGAACCCACGCAAGTCGCACGCGGTGTTGAGCAGGTGACAGAGTTGGCCGGCGTTCCCAGCGTGGCGCTGCTCAAGGACTTTGAGGCCATCCGTCGGCTTAACTCTGTGAGTGCCGACGTGGAACTTCTGGCTGCGCTCGAGGGAGATCGTTGACCATGCGACGTGCCTTGCAACTCATCGCTCTGCTGCTGACAACGCTGCTCATCGGTGCGGCGGAACCGGCATCCACCGCCGGGCGCAGCCCCGTCACCGCTTTCCGCGTCCTGCTGGCCATGCGTTCCGATGCACGTGCTACCGAGTTGGCCGCCAAGCCTGCCCGTGTGCGTGAGGTACTCTCTACGCGCCTACGCGAATACGATGCCCTCGCCCCCGCCGAGCGCGAGGCTCGATTGCGCGCTACCGAGCTGCATTATCATCTGCGGCCGTTGCTCACGACTATTCCCCTGACGCGGGCCGCGCAGCTCGCGGTTGTGCCGGAGAGCTTCCGACCGCTGGTTGAAGAGCGGCTCGCCGCTTGGGACAAGCTGCCTGCCCAGATTCAGCGCGAAATCCTGACCAACGAGCGGCTCCTCCAAGCCATCACCCGGCCCAATGTGCCGAATGCCTTCCCGCCGCTGCCGCCCGGTTTGGAGCCGCGCGTGCCGGACAACGTCGCCCATTGGCAGACTCTCGACGCCCAGCAGCGTGAGCAGTTGCTCGACAGCTTTACGTACTACTTCCGCCTCGACGATAACGCCAAGACGCGTGTGGTAGCCGCGCTGCCCGAGCCAAAGCGCGCAGCGGCGGAGCGCACGCTGGATCAGTTTGCCCAGCTCACCACCGGGGAACGCGCCGCTTGCATGACGGCGCTTCGGCAACTTAGCCAGATGACGCAGGCCGAGCAGACGCGGTTTTACGCGAATGCGGAGCAGTGGCAGAAGATGTCCGAGACGGAGCGCGCCGCATGGCGAAGAGTGGTCATCGAGTTCCCGCCGCTGCCGCCCGGCGCCGGCCCGCAGCCGCCACTTCCCTGAACGAACTAGGGTCTCAGGTTCCGCGTTTCGACCTCTAAGCCCCGAATATCTGCGCTGATTCAAGGTGATCACAGGTGGGGCTTGCGTCTCTGCTCGTTTTTAATCTGGGTGAGTATTACGCAGTGCCACGCTCGCCCTTTTTTGCGGCACTATAATTTAAGGTGAATCTCCAATGCGGACTGTATTTGCCGGGCGGTTGGCAGTGTGGAAGGGTTTCCCTATGAGGCCAGCTGACGATAATCAAGCGGGCAAGCTCAAGCTCCTGGTTGGCCGTGGTTTGAGCGTTGCCTGTTTCCTGTTCTCGCTGCATGTCACTACAACGATCAACCAATGCTATTTCATAAAATCGAGAGGCTGCCATGGGCTGGCAGCATTAGTCGGTTCGGAGCGTGTGTTCTTGAACGGTGATTCCCTCTAGCGGGTAAACTGGTGATGCCTGATCTTAGTTGCAACCTTGGCTTTCAAGCACGAGTGGCGATTGTTTTTTCGCCCTCTGGGCACGCTAGGCCCAACGGAGACCAAGCCTTGGGTCAAAAGTATCCTTGGTTCATCGCTTCTGTTCACCGACACGAGCGCCGGCTTGTTTCTTCTTGGATGCGGCGAACTGAATGACCCATCGTCGGCTTCAGCCAACCCTTCATGTCCAACGTATCCGACTTCCTCACGCCGACCGAGCTACAGAAAGTCACAAACCTCCAAGTCGTTGCGCGACTGGTGGTCGAGGGCTTTTTCTCCGGTTTACACAAGTCGCCGCACAAGGGGACCAGCGTCGAATTCGCCCAGCATCGCCAATACGTGCAGGGCGACGAAATCCGTCGGCTCGACTGGAAGGTGTTTGGCAAGACCGACCGTTATTACGTCCGTGAATATGAGGAGGAAACCAATTTACGTGCCACGCTCTTGCTCGACCTCAGCGGCTCCATGCGTTACGCGGGCGTGGGCCGCGCGCCCAAGGCCGACTATGCCATCCGCCTTGCCGCCGCACTCGCCTACCTCATGCTTCAGCAGCGTGACAGCGTGGGCCTGGTCACCTTTGATACCAAAATCCGCCGCTACATCCCGCCGCGTTCCAGCGTGCCGCATCTGCGCGTGTTGCTGGACGAACTTCAGGCCGCACAGCCGGGCGGCGAGACCGCACTCGGTGGCGTCTTCCACGACCTCGTCCCACGCATTCAACGGCGCGGCTTGCTCCTCGTGCTTTCGGACTGCTTCGGCGATCCGAAGGAACTACTGAAAGCCCTCGCGCACTTCCGCCACGCCAGACATGAGATTCTTCTTTTTCAAATCCTCGACCGTGACGAATTAGATTTCCCCTTCACGCACTGGACACGCTTCGAGTCGTTGGAGCAA
>VHDH01000024.1 GCA_016871445.1 Verrucomicrobiota bacterium
CCGTCCGTAACCCCATGTGTTCCCACTTTGTCGCTTCGCTTGCCGCTATCTTCGCCTTCGCCCACCTCGCCGCCGCCGCGCTGCGCGCGTTGCCGGCTGGGCAATTGCCGAATGATGTGCGCCTCGCGCCACCGAAGGATTTGAACGGCTATTTCCCCTTTACGCCGCCGAAGTCGAAGGACGCTTGGCCGGAGCGCGCCGCGTTCGTGCAGCGGCAGATGAAAGCCAGCCTCGGCCTCTTGCCCATGCCTAACAAGACGCCGCTTAATGTCGTCATCCACGGCAAGGTCGAGCGCGACGAATACACCGTCGAGAAAGTCTATTTCGAGAGCGCCCCGGGCTTCTTTGTCACGGGCAACCTGTATCGGCCCAAGGGCAAGACTGGCAAGGTGCCAGCTGTGCTGTTCGCGCATGGGCATTGGAAAGACGCGCGCTTGGCCGAAGGTGCAGAGGAAGTCGTGCGCCGTGAAATCGCCATCGGTGCGGAACGGTTCGAGGAAGGTGGGCGCAGCATCTTTCAGTCAATGTGCGTGCAGCTCGCGCGCATGGGTTGCGTGGTCTGGCAGTGGGACATGATGAGCGATTCGGACGCCGTCCAGCTCTCCGCGCTCACCGTCCACCGTTTCGCCAAGCAGCGCCCCGAGATGGCCAAGACCGAGAACTGGGAACTCTACAGCGCGCAGGCTGAGGCGCATTTGCAAAGCATCATGGGCCTGCAAACGCTTAATGCCATTCGCTCGCTCGATTTCGTCCTCGGTTTGCCGGACGTAGACCCCACGCGCGTGGCCGTGACTGGCGCGAGCGGCGGCGGCACGCAGACCATGATTCTCGCCGCGCTTGATTCGCGCATCACGCTGTCCTTTCCCGCCGTGATGGTCAGCACCGCGATGCAAGGCGGCTGCACCTGCGAGAACGCGTCCTTGCTCCGCATCAACACCGGTAACATCGAGTTCGCCGCGTTGGGCGCGCCGCGTCCGCAGGGCATGACCACCGCGAACGACTGGACCAAGGAGATGGCGACGAAGGGTTTTCCCGAGCTGCTTGCGCACTACAAGGTGCTCGGTGCGCCGAACAACGTGATGTTGCACCGCGGTGAACACTTTCAGCACAACTACAACGCCGTCGCGCGCTCGGCCTTCTTCACCTGGGTCAACCAGCACTTCAAGCTCGGCTTCAAGTCGCCCGTCGTGGAGCGGGATTACAAACGCCTCACGCGCGTCGAAATGTCCGTGTGGAATGACCAGCATCCTGCACCGAAGGCCGACGACATTGATTTCGAGCGCAAGCTGTTACGCTGGTGGACGGATGACGCGGAGAAGCAATTGCAAGCCAGCGTGTCGTCGGTGGACGCGTTTCGCCAGCTCGCGGGTAACGGCGTCGAAGCGATTCTGGGCCGCACTTTTGCCAGTGCGGGCAAAGTCGCATGGGAGCTAAAGGAAAAGAAAGTTCACGGCAACTACGTGGAGATGACCGGGTTGCTCCGCAACGAAACGCACGGCGAGGAACTGCCCGTTGCGTGGCTCTACCCGAAGCAGTGGAATGGGCGCGCGGTCATCTGGCTCGACGATTCCGGCAAGGCCGCGCTCTTCAGCGCCGATGGTTCTGTGAAGCCCGAGGTGAAGTCGCTGGTGGACTCCGGCGCGACCGTGCTGGGCGCGGACTTGCTCTTCCAAGGTGAGTTCAACAAGGACGGAAAGGCTCCGACGCAGAATCGCGTGGTCGCAAACCCGCGCGAGTTCGCCGGCTACACCTACGGTTACAACCACGCGCTCTTTGCCCAGCGTGCGCATGACGTGCTCACGCTGGTGAAATATCTCCGCAGCTACGAGGCGAACCCGAATCATCCCGCACCGAAGAGCGTGGACGTGGCGGGCTTCGGCGGCACCGGGCCTATCGTGGCGGCGGCGCGCGCGGTGGCACGCGAGGCCGTTGACCACGCGGCGGTGGAGACGGCGGGTTTTCGCTTTGGCAAGCTGACCGATTACCGCGACATGAACTTCCTCCCCGGCGGTGCAAAATACGGCGACATGCCCGGCCTGCTCGCGCTCAACGCCCCGGCGAAGCTGTGGGTTGGCGGTGAAACTGCGCCTGCCCTCGCTGCGAAGCTTTACTCCACCGCAAATGCCGCGAACGCGCTGACTTCCTCCGCGACGACCGACCGCGCCGCAGCCGCGAAGTGGCTGCTGGCGCAGTGACGCATCACCGCTCTGGGTAAAGCAGTTTTCGTTTCCTCGCTTTTACGTCGGTGGGCGATTACTTCGCCGCGACGGGCCGGCGATGCAACTTGTGGACCGCTGCCTGATCCGTGCATTTCACCAGCAGCTCGTCAATGCACACATGGGCCGGCCGGCTGGCGCACCAGACGAGGATTTCCGCGATGTCGTTGGCGGTCAGCGGCACGACGCCCTCATAGACTTTGTTCGAGCGCTGCTCGTCGCCCTTGAACCGAACCATCGAGAACTCCGTCTCGGCCATGCCGGGGTCAATCGTGCCGACCCGCACGCCGGTGCCGTTGAGTTCGAGGCGCAGGGAGCGGGTGATCATGATCTCCGCCGCCTTCACCCCGCAATACACCGAGCCACCTTCGTAAGCCTGCCGGCCCGCGACCGAGCCGATGTTGAGGATGTAGCTGCCGGGATTCTTGACCATGTAGGGCAGGATGGCGCGCGTCACGCGCATGACGCCCAGCAGGTTCACCTGCACCATCGCCTCCCAGTCCTCGTCCTTGCCGTTAGCCACGGTGTCGAGCCCGTGCGCGCCGCCGGCATTGTTCACCAGCACATCCACCTGCGAGGTGAGCGCCGGGATGCCTTCGGCAAACTTGTTCACGCTGCTGGTGCTGGACACGTCGAGCTTGTGAAACACCGCGGTGGGAGCGCCCAGCTTGCGCGCCTCGGCGGCGACGGCCTCGAGCTTGTCTGTGCGGCGCGCGCCGAGGATGAGATTGCAGCCCTCGGCGGCGAAAGCCCGTGCAGCGGCGGCTCCGAACCCGCTGGAAGCTCCAGTGATGAGAACCCACTTGTTGGCAAGACGTGCTGGCATGATGAGAAGAATTTTGTTTTGTGCGGCGATTTTTTAACGGCCACGCCCGCCGGGTGAAAGCAAAAAGGCCAGCCAAATCGGCGCTTCCAATCCGCGCGGGGCGTTCTATCTTCATGGAGATGGTCTTATACCGCTTTGTCTTGCTGTTTGCCGCGATGGGGTTGGTCGTGGGCGGATGCCGAAAGCGCGAATCCACGGCACCCGCTGGGCCACCGCCGCCGCCCGAGTTCGGCAGCTCCGAAAACAACCTCGGCTACTTGAACGAAGGCGTCCGCAACTTCCAGCAGGCTAACGGGCGCGTGCCCAACGATCTAAACGAACTGGTCACCGGCAAAATGATCGTGCGGATTCCGCCACCGCCGCCGGGGTTTACCTATGTCATGGATCGCAGCTCCGGCATGGTAACGCTCCAGCCGGGCAGGGCGACGAAGTGACCATTGCCAAGCAGCCGGCCGTCTTCTACGTTGCGCGAGCGTCACTCATCCGATTTCGCCCCATGAGCCATCGCATCCTTTCTCTCCGGCACCGGGCAGGTTCTGCCTTCACCCTCATTGAACTGCTCGTCGTCATCGCCATCATCGCGATTTTGGCGGGCATGTTGCTTCCTGCGTTGAGCAAGGCCAAGGCCAAGGCGAAGGGCACGAAGTGCATCAATCAAGTCAAGCAGCTCAGCCTGGCGGCGCGCCTTTACTCGGATGACTGGGACGACCAGATGCTGCCCTACGGGATTCTTTACAGCCCGGTGCAGACCGGCCCGGTAGTCAGCGGCGGGGTCAACGGCAATGGCAGCAAGGGCTGGCCGGACCTCATGCTGCGTTACACGATGGCCACCAATCTCTACGACTGCCCGGGCAATCCGCCGAACGTGCGGTTAAACCTCGGCATCAACCTGAATCTCGCCTTCAACACGATGCGTTACGCGCGCGTGGCGCAGCCGGCGGCGACCATCCACTTCGCCGATTCCCAGCACATCACCAACCCGACCCAGACCGACCCCGATCAGTGGATTGGCCGTCCCGTCTCATGGGTTCACTTCCGCACGCCTAACGACACACTCTACATGGCTCCCAACGATGAGACGCGCGTCGTGAACCGGCACGGCGGCCAGGCGATGACGGTCTTTGTGGACGGCCATGCCGAGAGCATGAAGGCCAGCAAGGTGGGCTTGCAGTTTTGGACCAACGGAGTTTCCAGTCTCGCCAACCCCGACCCGCGTTGGCTGTGGGATCCTTAAAGCAGGATTTTCAAACGGGATTGGGTTAACCATACGTGTGCCCATGGTCGATTGGCTAAAAGTGGTTTCTCGCTGAGGTCGGACTTATTCCAACCGCCAATGACTGCGGCTCGCGAGTGCCTGAGTGATGCTTTTTTGTCCGCAATACGACCGCGAAAGTCTGCTCATTCAGCGCAAGGAGTGTAATTGACTATTTTCGGTTGCCACGCCTTAGGTGGCGGAGTGGCAGGCGGATGTCAGCTAATCACGCTCCCGCAGGCAGCGTGAAGTGGAACGTCGCACCCTGGCCTGGCTCGCTTTCCACCCACACCACGCCGCCGTGTGATTGCACAATGTGCTTCACAATGGCGAGGCCGAGGCCGGTGCCGCCGGCCTCGCGTGAGCGGGCCTTGTCCACGCGGTAGAACCGTTCGAACACGCGCCTTTGTGCCTCGGGCGGAATGCCGGGGCCGTCATCCCGCACCCACAGTTCGATCTGCTCGTGCTCGTTAGGCTGCATGCCGATGACCACCGAGCCGCCTGGGCGGCCATACTTGATCGCGTTCTCCACGAGGTTGAAGAGCACCTGCTGGAGGCGTTCGGCGTCCGCGTGCGCGACTGCGTGCTCCGGCACCTCGTTACTTAGCCGCACCTGCTTGGAGGCGGCACGGGATTCGAGGTCGGTGACCACGTGCGCCACTACGCCGCGCAATTCGGCGCGCTGGAGGTTCATCACGATCTGGCCTGACTCGAGCCGCGAGATGGTGAGCAAATCTTCAATCAAATAGGTCAGCCGGTCGGCGTGCTTCTCAATAGTCTGGAGGAACTTGGTGGCGACCTCGGGCTTGTCCTTCGCGCCGTCAATTAGCGTCTCGACGTAGCCCGAGATCATAGAAAGCGGCGTGCGCAGCTCGTGGCTGACGTTAGCGACGAACTCGCGCCGAGTGTCCTCGAGCTGCTTGAGGCGCGTGAGATCGTGGCACACGAGGATGAGGCCCTGCTGTCGGCCGTCGGCCCCGAGAACCACGGCAGAGTTAATTTGCAGGCTGCGTTTGCCGTCGAGACTGGGTAGTTCCAGTTCGAATTCCTCGACCTGCCCGGAGACCAGTGTGCGGTTGATGAGTTCCTGCACTTCGTGCAGCCGCAAGGACTCCATCACGGTGCGCCCGCGAATGTCGCCGGTGATGCCAAACAGCCGTTCCAGCGCCTGATTTACCAACTGCACGCGCCCGTCGGCGTCGAGCACGAGCACGCCCTCCCTCATGCGGTTGAAGAGCGCCTGCTGCTGGGCCAGTTCGCCCGCACGGGCCTGCTCGAGCTGCTGGCGGAGCGACTCAAAATCCCGCTGCTGCCGTTCCCGCTCGACCGCAGACTCGCGGCGGATCCGCAGCCAGGCGGCGAAGCAGCCCGCAGCGACAACGAGGGAAAGGATGGTGAGCGTGGGCCACATCGGTTGGAGAATGGGGGGAGCGGAGGAACGACGTAAAACGTAAAAAGAAATGCGTAACGGATAACAAAGCAGAGCTTCGGGTGCGCTCTATGCAATTGGTCCTGTGAATCGGCCTCACCCGGCGATGAAGCGATATCCCACGCCTCTTACCGTATCGAGATGCTTCGCCGCTTTTCCCAGCTTCTCGCGTAGCCGTCTCATGTGCGTATCCACGGTGCGGGTGTCTATGACGTTGTCGTATTCCCACACGTCCTTGAGCAGTTGATCGCGCGACTGCACGCGGCCCCGCCGTTGCGCGAGGATGGTAAGCAACTTGAACTCCGTGGCGGTTAGTTCCACGCGCTTGTGGCTGACAGTCACGCTGTGCGCGGGAACGTCGAGCACGAGGTCGCCGAACCGCATCCGCTCGGCCTTGGCCTCGGTGGCATCGCAGCGGCGCAGCAGACCCTTCACGCGCAGCATCAGCTCCCGCGGGCTGAACGGTTTGGTCAGGTAGTCGTCCGCACCGAGCTCGAGGCCCAGCACGCGGTCAATCTCCGCCGCCTTGGCCGTGAGCATGATGATGGGGATGCCCGCCGTGGCGGCGTCACGCCGCAGGAGCTTGCACACCTCCAAGCCGTCCACCTCGGGGAGCATCAGGTCCAGCACGACGAGGTCGGGCAGGGCCGCGCGCGCTTGCTTTAAGGCCTCCGCGCCGTCGGCCGCCGTGATGACTTCGAAGCCGGCGTTCTTGAGGTTGAACTCCACGAGTTCAACGGCATCCGGTTCGTCATCCACAACCAAAATCTTTGCCATGTGCGAGTTGGTTAACACGCCGCCCGCAGCGAAACAACGATAAGCTCGTAACGAATATGTTACGAAACGGTCACGGTGGCCGTCACCGTTTCACTTCCGTCCGCCCGCGCAGAAAGGCCACCGTCACGACCGTCGCCGCCGATACCACCAGGATGAGGCTGGCCAGCGCGTGGATCTCTGGCGTGATGCCGCGCTTCACCGATGAGTAAATTAGGATGGGCAACGTCGTTGCGCCCGGGCCGGTCGTGAAGAAGCTCACCACAAAGTCATCCAGGCTCAATGTAAATGCCAGCAGACTGCCGGCCACAATCCCCGGCATCATCAGCGGGAGCGTCACGTGCCGAAAAGTAAGCCACGGCCCAGCGCCGAGGTCGGCGGCGGCCTCTTCGAGCTGCGGGTCGCAGTCAGCCATGCGCGCACGCACGACGATGGCAATGAAGGGGATTTGCAGTGTGATGTGCGCGAGCGTCATCGTGGTCATGCCCAGTTCGAAGCCAGCGAGGAACTTGCGCACCAGCGCGAAGAAAAGCAGCAGCGCCACCGCCAGCACGATGTCCGGGATGAACACCGGGATGTGCAGGACATGGTGGAAGAGCCGCTTGCCGGGAAACTCGTAGCGGCTCATGCCGTAGGCCAACGCCGTGCCGAGGCATGTCGCGAACAGCGTGCTAGTGCAGGCTAACTGCAACGTGTTGAAGGCGGCGGCGAGGGCGGCTTGGTTGTCTAGCAGGCGCAAATACCAGTCCACGGTGAAGCCTTCCCACATCGTGCCATGGCGCGCCACGTTAAACGAGAAAACCAGCACCACGGCCAGTGGCGCGTAAAGGAAGACAAAGACCAGCACGGCGGCCAACCCGGTGAGCGGTGAGCGGCGGGTCTTCATGGCAGTGCCACCTCTCGTCTTCCCCGCGTGACGCGCGTGTGCAGCCATAAACCGGCGCCCATAACCAACAGTGCCACGACTGCGATGGCCGAGCCGTACGGCCAGTCCCGGCTCGCGCCAAACTGTTGTTGCACCGCGTTGCCGAGGAGCGCGAGCTTTGCTCCGCCCAGCAAGTCGGGGATCACGAACTGACCAGAGGCCGGCAGGAAGACTAGCACGCAGCCGGCGATGAGGCCGGGGCGGATTTGCGGCAGCACCACGCTCCAGAAAGCTCGCAACGGTGACGCGCCGAGATCAGCGGCGGCTTCTTCGAGCGCCGGATCCAACTTTTCCACGCTCGTATAAAGCGGCAGGATCATGAATGGCAAATAGTCACAGACCAGCGCGATCAACACGGCGGGCCAGCCGGGATATAACTCTCCGTCGGCTGCCAGCCAGTTGGCGGTACGCAGCCCTCGAGCTATCCAGCCGTCCGGCGCGAGAATGAGTTGCCAGCCGTAGGTGCGCACCAGCAAGTTGGTCCAAAACGGAATCACCACGAGCGTCAGTGCCGCGCCCTTCCATCGGTGCGGCAGGCCGGCAATGAAAAAAGCCACGGGTAAACCAGCCAGCAGGCAAAGGATCGCCGTAAGCAGCCCCACGCCCAAGCTGCGCGCCAAAATCAGCGGTTGCACCGGATCAAAACCCAGTGCGCCTTGCCCGAACAGCCGCGCGTAATTTTCCGTGGTGAACCGCCAGACGATCTCGCCGTCGTCCCCGCGCTGCGCGAAGCTCATTGCGACGACAAACAGCAGCGGCCCCACAAGAAACAGCATCATCCAGGTCACGCTTGGTCCGCACAGCCAACTTGCGCGGCACAGATGCGCGCCAAGCGGCAAAGGCTCACCGAAATGCACTGCTTGCCGCGGTCGGCGGTTTTTGACCTTGGTTGATTCAGTCGGCGCGGAGGTCATGGCTAGGGCCGGCGTGCATGAAGCGTGAATTGGTTGATGGCACTCATCAGTCTTCGAGAAGGAAAAAATTCCCTGGCGAGATTGTTAGCTCAACCGAGTCGCCTGCGTGGAGGGCCACCGAGCGCCGACCCATGTTCAACTCTGTGACGCGCAGCAACGTATCGCCTACCCGGACCTGCGCGATTGTCTCCGGGCCGCTGGAGCTGATGCTTTGCACGATGCCGAGTAACCGATTGTCACCGGGCTGACCGCCGTCCATCGCAATGCGCTCGGGCCGGACGCCCAACCGCAGCCGGCTGCGTTCGGACAACTCGATAGTCGTCGCGGGCAGCTCGATGCGTAGCCGGCCTAGCGGCGTTTCCGTCTCGAGTAATTGTTTCGTGCGGCGGATTAAATTTCCCTCGAAAAGGTTACACACGCCAATGAACTCGGCCACAAAACTGGTTTTTGGCCGATCATACAACTCGTCAGGCGTGCCCAGTTGCACAATGCGACCAGCGTTCATCACCGCCACGCGATCGCTCATCGCAAGTGCCTCGTCCTGATCGTGGGTGACGTGGACGAACGTGATCCCAAGTCGCCGCTGGAGTTGGCGGAGCTCGAGCTGGAGCTCTTTGCGCAGCTTCGCGTCGAGCGCGCCCATCGGTTCGTCGAGCAGCAGAACAGCCGGCTCGTTGACTAGCGCTCGAGCGAGTGCCACGCGCTGCTTCTGTCCGCCGGATAGTTCGTGGGGGTGTCGGCCTGCCAGCGGCAGGATTTGTGTTAGCTCCATCACCGACGTCGTGCGCCGGACAATATCGGCTGATGGTAGGCGCTTCATCCGCAGGCCAAAAGCGATGTTCTCGGACACGCTTAAGTGCGGGAACAGCGCGTAGTTTTGGAAGACCGTATTGACGGGGCGCTTCCATGCTGGGAGGTGCAGGGCGGGCAGTCCGCCTATGCGTAGCTCACCAGTATCTGGCAAATCTAACCCAGCGATGATGCGAAGCAGCGTGGTCTTACCGCAGCCGGACGGGCCGAGCAGCGAGAAGAACTCGCCGCGCCGGATGTTCAGGCTGACTCCCGCGAGCGCCTCGAACTGGCCAAAGCGGCGGGTCAGCTGCTGGCATTCGACCACAAGGCTGCCGTCGGCGGCATTGGTTTCAGCCGGTTGCAATGGATTAGTTTTAGTAAACCGGCAAGGTAAGATGAACCAAAATGTAGTGCTGCTGGGCACGGTCACGACAGCAGCGGGAGCAAGAGACGGGCCCTGGACAAGTCATTTTTGCAAGGATCGCGCGCATCCTTTACGCACCAGAAACTGGCGTGGCTTTGCCTTGGCTGCTGCGCGGTCGGGCGTAAAGCCCAATAACCAGCCCCGCGATGATCGCCGCACTGCCCCAGAAATGCCCCGCATGCAACCGTTCGCCAAGCCAGAGCACGGCCACGGGCACGCCCGCGACGGGTTGCGCAAGGATGGTCATGGCCGTCACGTTTACATCGGTCTCGCGGATGACCACGAGCCACAGGCCGTAGCCAAGACTGGTGCAAATGATGGAGAGATAAGCAACCCATGCCCAAGCGCTGGCCGGCATTTGTTGCGCGGCCTTAAGGGTGGTGGGACCGTCAATGGCGAGGTTCACCAGCGTGCCGGCTGCAAGAGAGACGGCGAGAAGCTTCATTGGTCCTACGCGGTCCAGCAGCGGTTTTCCCATGATTGAATAAGCCGCTTCGCTGAGGAACGACGCGATGAACACCGCGCTCGCGGTCAGCCCCGCCCACTTGAAGTCATCGGCCCATACGCGGTTGAGCAACACGATGCCGACCATGCCGAGGCTAAAGCCAAGCCAGCGCTGCGGGGCAATGTGTTCGCGGAGAAAAACCGCCGCCGCCACGGCTGTTAGCAACGGCTCCACCGCCATCAGCACGGAGGAATTGCCTGCTGAACCCAGCAGGTTGCCCCACACCTGCAACCGATGCCCAAGTGTGAAAACGATCACGCCCATCAGCGACGCTCTCCACAGGTCGCGCCCGCTTGGCGTCGCGCCCGGCAGCCATGGCCACACGAGCAACAGGCTCACTGCCGCACCGCCGAAGCGCAACGTGGCGATGCCGCCGGAGTCCAAATTCGCTTTTAGCGCCTGAATTGCCGAGAGCGAGACAGCCCAAAAGACGTTGAACAACAAAAGAAGGATGAGGTGCGCCGGTTTCAAGAGCGGCGCAGTGTTTCGAGCGGGGCAGGGTAGGTCGAGTGCAAAGGGGAGGGTCTGCCAGTCGAGCATCAAGCCGCCTCGACCACTGCAACATGCCCGCTGCTGCCGACCACACGAACCTTGCAACCCTTTTCGATGAGGTTGCCCTCGGAGACAACGTCAAGGATGTCATCGCCGAACTGCGCCTTGCCTCCCGGGCGCAGCAGGGACACGGTGACGCCGATCTGGCCAAGCCGCTTTTGTTGCTGGTCGGCAATCGTCTGTTGCGTTTGTGCGCCGCTGACACCCTGGGAAACAAGCGCGGGGTAAAGGGCGGTTTTTGGCAGCCAGCGGCTGAGCAGTAGGATGGCCACGATTGAACCGATCCCGGCGAGGGCCAGCTGGTTGAGTGGCAATTGGAGCTGCGGTAACGTCGGCAACGTGGGCGCTCCGGGATAGCGGTCTACGAGAGCCATGACCAGCGACAAGAAAATGAGGCTAAAACCCGTCAAGCCTAGCACCAGCGTCCCGGGGAAGAAGAACAGCTCCAGCGCCAGTAACGCGAGGCCCACGATGAACACAGCTACCCATTCCAGTCCAGTTAGGCCGGCGATGTAGCCACCGAAGAAGTAGATCGCAAACGCAGTGACGCCGACGATGCCCGGCAGGCCGAAGCCCGGCGTCTTGAACTCGATGTAGATCCCCGCGATGCCGATGATGAGCAGGATGGGCGCGATGGTGTTGATCCACGTGCCGAGCCGCTCCACGCCGCTCGGCTCGACGCGCTTGACCTGGGCGGCGCTGAGTTCCAGTTGCTTCAGCAATGCTTCCAGATTTTCGACCGTGCCCGCGGAAAGCAGCGGCCGGGCGGGGGTGCCATAATTGCGGGCAGCCTCCTGATCGGTAAGCGTGAGAATCTGGCCCTTTTCGTTGATGACTTGGTTATCCAGCTTTAACTCGGAAGTCTTCTTCACCATCGCATCGGCGACGGCGGGATTGTGGCCGTTCTTTTCGGCGTTGGCCCGGACCAACGCACTAATGGCAGAGGAGGCCTTGAGTTCCATTGTCCCCCCGATTTCCTGTGCGCCGCCGGTGGGTGATGCCATCACCGGGGCCGCCGCACCGATGACACTTTGAGGAGCCATGTAAATTTTCTTCGTCGCAAAGGAAATGAACGCGCCAGCGCTGAATGCCTTTTTGTTCACGAAGGTCACGGTCTGGCCAGGGAACTTGCCAATGATACCAATGATTTCCTCCGTCACATCCACTCGTCCGCCGTTGGTTTCCATGTCGATAACAAGCACGTCAGCCTTAGCCTCCATCGCCTCCTTGACGCCGCGCCGCACTAGATAAGTGAGCGGCGGCATGATGTCTTCGCGAATGGGCAGAACGTAAACTTTCTTGGAGCCAGTCTCAGGCACGGCGGCTACCGAGACGCTTGGCGCAGACAAGCCGCCAAGAACCATGAGCATCAGCAATAAACCTCTTTTCATTGTCCCATTATATCGTAGTGGCCAAACCATCGCAAGCAGGGTGAAAGTGTGAGATCCAGGCGTTTGGTTATGCCTCACCGTTTTAAGCCAGAATCTCCCGCGCCACGTTGCCGTGCACATCGGTCAGGCGGAAGTCGCGGCCGGCGTGGCGGAAGGTCAGCTTCTCGTGGTCCACGCCCAGCAGATGCAACAGCGTCGCGTGCAGGTCGTGGATGTGCATGCGATTCTCCACCGCCTTGAAGCCAAAGTTGTCCGTCTCGCCGTAGCTCGTGCCGCCGCGCGCGCCGCCGCCCGCGAGGAACATGCAAAAGCCGTGCGGGTTGTGGTCGCGGCCGTTGCCATTCTCGCTCACCGGCGTGCGCCCGAACTCGCCGCCCCACACGACCAGCGTGTCCTCCAGCAGGCCGCGCTGCTTCAAGTCACCGAGCAGCGCCGCGATGGGGCGGTCAATGTCCGCGCCCAGCTTGCGAGTCTGCTCGTCGTGCTGGTTGTGAGTGTCCCACGGCTGGCTGTTGCCATAATAGACTTGGATGAACCGCACGCCGCGCTCCGCGAGCCGCCGCGCCATGAGGCAGCCATTCGCGAAGTGCCCCTTGCCGTAAAGCTCCCGCATCGCCGCCGGCTCGCGCGAAATGTCGAACGCATCCGTCGCCGCGAACTGCATCCGGTAGGCTGTCTCCATGGCCTCGATGCGCCCCTGCAACGCTGCATCCGTGCCGCCGCGCGACGCGAGGTGCTCGCGGTTCATCTCGGCGAGCAGGTCGAGTTGCTTGCGCTGCTCCTCGGCGGGCGTGCGCGGATTGTGCAGCCACGGAATCATCGCCTTGGGGTCGAGGTTTGAGTGGTTGATGTAGGTGCCGCCGTGCTGCGACGGCAGGAACGCGCTCGTCCATAAAATCGAGAACCGCACGGGCCGGCCGGGACAAAGCACGACGTAGCTGGGCAGGCTGGCGTTCTCGGTGCCGAGGCCGTAGCTGCACCACGCGCCCATCGCGGGCACGCGCGGCGTCATCGTGCCGTTGTTCATGAGGAGCAACGCGGGGCCGTGGTTCGGGTTGTCCGTGTGGACGCTGCGCAACACGCAGAGGTCGTCAGTGAACCGCGCGGTGAGCGGGAGCAAATCGCTGACGGGCAGGCCGGACTTGCCGTGGTTGCTGAACTTAAACGGCACTGGCAGCAGGCCGCCCGTGGGCCGCTCCGTGCGCAAGTCCGCACCCGCGGGCCGTTGCCCGGCGAACTTGGTCAGGTCCGGCTTGGGGTCAAAGAAGTCCGGCCCGAACGGCCCGCCGTTCATGAACAGGTGGATGACCCGCTTCGCGCGCGGCCGGAAGTGGGGCAAGGTCTTCGTGGACGCAACGGCATTCGGCAACGCCGTTGCTACACCGGGCAGCGCGGCCATCAAACCGAGCGTGCCCAAGCCACCGCCGAATCGGGCGATGGCGTCGCGGCGAGAAATAGTAATGGGAAGATTCATATCAATCCACAAACGCCAGTTCATTACTGGCCAGCAAGGCTTGGGCATAGGCGGACCAGGCTTTCGCGTCGGTCTCGCGGCCGGTGAGGAAGCGCGTGGCCATGGCGAGTTCCTTCGCGGTCGGCGGGCGTTGGTAGAGCAGGGCGTGGGCGCGGGTGATGCGGGCGGGCAGTTCAGCGCTGGCTTCTTTCTCGATGCGGCCGGCGAGGGCGTCGGCTTGGGCGAGGAGAAAGGGGCTGTTGAGCGAGAAAAGTGATTGCAGTGCGGTGGCGGTCTCGGTGCGCGATGCGCTGTGCGCGGCGGGGTCGGGGAAGTCGTGGATGCGCAGCATCGGCTCCAGCTCGTGGCGGTTCACGGTGCCGTAGAGCGTGCGGCGGCGGTTCTTGTCGGACGTGAGCGCGGTGGCGACGCCGCCGAAGCTGCGGTCGAGCGTGCCGGCGGTGGCGAGCACGGAGTCGCGCCACGCCTCAAAGTCGAGCCGGCGGCGCGGCACGCGGGCGAAAAGCTTGTTCTCCGGGTCGCGCTTCTCGGAGTCGGGCGCGAGCGAGCTTTGCTGCCATGCGGCGGAGAGAAGGATTTCGCGGTGCAGCCATTTGATGGACCAGCCGTTCCGGATGAAGCGCACGGTGAGGTCGTCAAGCAACTCGGGGTGCGTGGGCGCTTCGCCGCTGGGGCCGAATTCACTCGGCGTGTCCACGATGCCGCGGCCGAAGTGGAATTTCCAAACACGGTTCACGATGACGCGCGCGGTGAGTGGCGCGGCTTCCTGCACGATGGCTTGCGCGAGTTCGAGGCGGCCGCTGCCCGTGGTGAAACGGCGGGGCTGGCCGTCCTTCGCGGGAAAGGCGGCGAGGAAGCGGCGCGGGACGATATCGCCGGTGTTGTTCGGGTCGCCGCGTTTCATGAGTTCAAGGTCGCGCGACTGGCCGGGCTTGAAGTCGAGCACGGTGCCCTTGTTGTTCCCGGCGGGGATGACGAAGAGCGCGGCGTCCTCGACGCCCGTGGCCATCGCCATGTTGAAGTGCGGCGTGTTCGTTTTGAGGCCGGCGATTTTCTGCTCAATGACGGCGACTTGGTTCGTGAGGTCGGCGGGCGCGGGCTTTTTCTTCTTCAACTCGTCACGTTCCTTTTCCAGCGCGGCGACGGACTCGCGGGCCTTCTTTACCGGCTGCCAGAACTTGTCGTCCATCGTCGGCACCTCGGCGTGGCGCACGCTCGCGAAAACGCCGGCGATGCCATAGTAGTCGGCGGCGGTGATGGGGTCGGACTTGTGGTCGTGGCAGCGGGCGCAGGCGATCGTAAGGCCGAGGAACGTGCGGCTGAGGGTGTCCACATGCTCCTCCCATTCGTCGGCGACGGTGCCCTTGATGATGTCGGGCGGGAGCTGAAGTTCCTTCCAGTAAGTCGGCGCGAGACCGAGGAAGCCGAGCGCGTGGCGGTCCTCGGGCGGGAAGCCCATCTGGTCGGTGGCGATTTGGCGCATGACGAACTGGTCGTAAGGCATGTCGTCGTTGAAGGCCTTGATGACCCAGTCGCGGTAAAGGTGCGCGCCGCTGGTCTTCTCCAGCCACGACGCGGTCTCGTCCACGTAGCGGGCGAGGTCGAGCCAGTAGCGGCCCCAGCGCTCGCCGTAGTGGGGGGAGGCGAGGAGTTTTTCCACGGTGGACTTATAAGATTCAGGCGACCGAGGGGACCCATGGGATGCGCGCACGTAGGCCTCGACTTCCTCGGGCGTCGGCGGCAGGCCGGTGAGGTCGAGGTGAAGGCGGCGAATGAGCACGCGCGGGTCGGCGGGCGCGGCGGGCTTCACGCCGGCCCTCTCCATCTTCGCGAGGAGGAAGTGATCCAGCGGTGTCTGCGGCCATTTGTCGTTGCGGACCTTGGGCAGCGGCGACTCCTTCAACGGCTGGAAGGACCACGGCGTTTGAGGCGCGACGGGTTTTTTAGTGGCAGGCAGAGTCTGTGCCGCCGCCATGGGAAGCGCGCCAAGCAAAACCAGCGTTTGCAGTCCGGACCAGATGTGGCGCAGGTGGTTCATGAACCAGAGGATAGATGGGTACGGCGTGCGCGCGATTCAATCCAGCGCGTTTTGGGCTGCAGTGGCAAATGCATTACGACCTAACAGCACCCGTGCAGTTTGCCCAATAGCGCATGAGGGACGAGCAAATCCACGCGGAAGTCGACCCGACCGGTCGCGAATTCAGTTGTTTGGCTTTGTAGCATATCCCATAAGAACGACCCTGCTGGCAGACTTCCTAGCCACTTAAACTGATTACATCTCTGCCTCAGTGTATTCGTTAAGCGGGAGTCCCGCCTGAGTACGAAAAGGCTGTAAATCTTCTGGGATTGGCCCCTTCAAGGAAACAGGCCCCGCAGTTTTTTTGCCTCGCGGACACGGGTGACGCCCAATGAGAGCGCAGCCATGCGCATTGAGATTTTTTGTTTTCGGCTCAGGTTTAGCGTTTGCGTGAACGCCGTCTCCAGCAGCCGAAAGAGCTTGTCGGTGATTTCCGTCTCGCCCCAGAAAAAGCTTTGAAGGTCTTGCACCCACTCAAAATAGCTCACCACCACGCCACCCGCATTGCAGAGAATGTCTGGAATCACAAAAATGTCCGGACGCTGGTCCAGCACGAGGTCGGCCTCCGGCGTGGTCGGGCCGTTCGCGCCCTCCGCGAGAATGCGGCATCGGATTTGATTCACGTTAGCAGCGGTAATCTGGCGCTCCATCGCGGCGGGCACCAAAATGTCACACGGGGTGATGAGTAATTGCGCATTGGAAATGTCCTCACCACCAGGGAAGTGCGTAACGGACTTCGTGCGCGCGACGTGCTCCTGCAATTTAACCAAGTCCAACCCGCGTGCGTTTAACGTGCCGCCGAAGGCGTCACTGACGGCGATAATTTTCACGCCGTAGCGCGCGAGAGAATACGCGGCGACCGAGCCAACATTACCGAAGCCTTGCACCACGGCGGTCGATTCGCTGGCGTTGAGGCCGATGGTATCCATCGCGCGGTTGGCGAGATAACTGACGCCGCGCCCGGTGGCTTCGCGCCGACCGAGCGAGCCACCGATGGCGACGGGCTTGCCAGTGACGACGGCGGGCGTGGCGTGGCCGGCGTGGACAGAATAGGTGTCCATCATCCACGCCATGACCTGCTCATTAGTGCCAAGGTCGGGCGCGGGAATGTCAATTTGCGGCCCGATGAAGGAGACGAGTTCTTGGGTGAAGCGCCGCGTGAGACGCTCCAATTCCGCCACTGACAATTGCGATGGGTCACACGCCACGCCGCCTTTCGCGCCGCCATAGGGGAGATTCATCAGCGCACACTTCCAACTCATCCACATCGCTAGCGCGGCGACTTCCCCGAGGGTGACATCGGGATGGTAACGCATGCCGCCTTTTGTCGGACCCAGCGTGAGATGGTGTTGCACGCGGTAGCCGGCGAAAACTTCAACTTTGCCGTCATCGCGGCGCACGGGCACTGCGACGGTCAGGGCACGCTTAGGATATTTCAGGCGGTCGCGGTCGTTCGCCGGGATATCAAGCCGGTCTGCCACAAGGTCGAACTGCTGACAGGCCATGTGGAAAGTCGGGTGGTCGTAAACTTGCATCGCTCAAGTTGAGCGCGGCGAAGAAGCGGAGGCAAGGGCGGTAATTAGTTTACGATGCCCTCCAAGCAGCCACGCACGCGCGTTGGCAGTCTGGATTTCTGGACCATGAAAATTGGTTGCTGCGCATGCCGCCTCCTTTACACCTACACTTGGTCAACCTACGTTCGGCGGGGTGTCAGAAACTGGAACAACGCGGGTGATGCTGGGTATGAGCGGCGGCGTGGATTCTTCCGCGGCGGCGGCGCTGCTTAAGGCGCAGGGTTTCGACCTCGTCGGCGTCACCCTAAAGCTCTGGCCACAAGACTGCGTCAACCGCGCAGAGGACAAGTGTTGCGGCCCTGAGGCGGTGAAGGATGCGCGCGCAGTCGCGCACCAACTGGGCATCCCCTACTATCTCGTGGACGAGTCGGCGGAGTTCCAGCGGCAGGTCATCGCTTACTTCGCTGAGGAATACAAAGCCGGCCGCACGCCCAACCCTTGTGTGATGTGCAACGAGCGGCTCAAGTTCGGCACGCTGATTCACCGCGCCGACCAGCTGGGCGCAAAGTTCATCGCCACTGGCCATTTTGCACGAACAGAGAAGTGCGCGACGACGGGCCGCACCTTGCTCAAGCGCGGCCGCGACCCGCGCAAAGACCAGAGTTACTTTCTTTTTTCGCTCAAACAGTGGCAACTCCAACGCACGTTGTTCCCGCTCGGTGACAAGACCAAAGCCGATACGCGCGACGTGGCCCGCGAATGCCAGCTGAAGACTGCGGAAAAGGAGGAGAGCATGGAAATATGCTTCGTGCCCGACAACGACTACGGGAAGTTCCTCGAAGCGGCGAAGCTCGCGTCGCGGCATCGCGGCGACATCGTGGATGTCCACGGTCGCAAGCTCGGGCAGCACGACGGCATCGAGTTTTACACGATCGGCCAGCGCAAGGGCCTCGGCATTTCCGCCCCTCAGCCGCTTTACGTTGTGGAATTGGACGCAACGAATAACCGAGTGATCGTAGGTGATGAAACGATGCTCGACCGGGCTGAGTTCCGCGTCGAGCGATGCAACTGGATTCCGTTTGAGATTCCGCCTGCGACGCTCGAGGTCACGGCGAAGATTCGGTATAACCATCCGGGCACTCCCGCCACGGTGACCACGACAGCGGGAGGTGGTGCGACGGTGAGACTCCATCAACCTCAGCGCGCCATCACGCCGGGGCAGGCCTGCGTGTTTTATCAGGACGATTTAGTCCTCGGCGGTGGTTGGATTTCGCGGTGAGCACAACTCTTGTGCTTGAGTCACCTTCCCTAGCTCGTATATCCCTAACCCGGTGTCGCGTTGCTCCCAACGCACCAAACCAACCGCACATGAAGAAACCAAAAATGCGTGCCGTGGGCGTGATACCCAAGCAGCGCCAGGTCGCTCAAATCGAACACGACCACCCCGAGATTTATCGTCCCACGCAACTCAAGGTCCGCACGCTGGATGTGGGTATCTGTGGCACTGATCGTGAAATCTGCACCTTCGTTTATGGCGCGCCACCCGCTGGCAGCGATTACCTCGTGCTGGGCCACGAGGCACTCGGCGAGGTCATCGAAGTTGGCCCGGCGGTGAAGCACCTTCGAGTCGGCGATTTGGTCGTGCCCTCCGTGCGCCGTCCTTGCCCGGATCCGAATTGCCGTCCATGCGTCAATGACCAACAAGATTTTTGCGCGACCGGGAAGTTTAATGAGCGCGGCATTAACCAGCAGCACGGGTTCATGACAGAGTTTTTTGTGGATGACGAAAAGTACTTCGTCTCCGCGCCCAAGGAGCTGCGCAATTTCGCCGTGCTCGCGGAGCCACTAACTATTGCTGAAAAAGGGCTCGCCCAGGTTTGGGGAATTCAAAAGCGCCTGCCGTGGGCGTGCGAGGAGCCGGGCCAGCCCAAGGGCAAGGGCTTGCGCGCCGTGGTTCTTGGGGCTGGTCCCATAGGCATACTCGGAGCCATGACTTGTGTGCTCAACGGTTTTGACACCTACGTCTATTCCCGTTCACCCAAGCCCAACGACAAAGCCGCGTTGGTCGAATCCTTCGGCGCCAAATACATTTCCATCGCCGAGTGCTCCCCTGCGCAATTGGCTGAGCGCGTGGGAAATATTGACCTCGTCTACGAAGCCGTCGGTGTAGCGAAAACGTCGTTCGACGTGATGATGCATCTGGGCCTGAACGGCGTGTTTGTGTTTACCGGCATCCCAGCCCCCGAGGGCCACATCGAGTTGGCAGGTAACCAGCTCATGCGCAATCTCGTGCTAAAGAATCAGGTCGTCCTCGGCACGGTAAACGCAGATAAGGCTGCATTTCAGGCTGCTATTCGTGATCTCGGTGAATTCAAGCGGCGCTGGCCTGCGGCCTTGGAGAAGGTTATCTCCGCGCGGCATCCGGTGGAGAACTTCCGCGAACTGCTCACCGGCAAGGCCACCGGCATCAAGAACGTTATCGCGTTTGGTAAGTAAACGCGCCGCTCACTTCGCCGCTGGGTGCTGCTGGAAGAACTTGGCGATGAGCGCGGGCGCATCACGGTGAAACTCATGCCCGCCGGGATGGATGAACGCGACGAACGGAGTGCCAGTTTTTGATGAATACTCAACGCAGAGCTTGTCCCACGGCTTGCTATCGGATTCGCAGCCATTGAGCTTGCGCACGGCGCTCATCGTGGCTTTCTGCCACTCGTATTTCACAAGTGGGTCATTCTCGCCAGCGAGATGCAGCACGGGTTTAGGCTTCAGTTTGTTTTCCCCGCGCATCACAGCCTGTGCAGCAGCGGCCGAGGGCGCGACCGCTGCAAATACTTCCCCGCGCTCGGCCCACAGCAGATAAGTGAATCCGCCGCCATTTGAGTGCCCGGTGGAGTAAATGCGCCGCTCATCGACTTTGTACTCCTGCTTCAGCTTTGCGAGCAGGGCATCGAAGAACTTTAGGTCGCGGTCTTCCTGTGCACCCGCGCTGTGCTGCCAGCCAGGCTTCTTGCCCTCGGGATCTGTCAGGCGGCCAGGGGTGTTTAAGCCTTGTGGATAAACTGAAATGGCAGTTGCCCACTGCTGGTGCATCGCGAAACTGCGCGCGGCATTTTTCATGTTCCCACCGTGTCCGTGGAAGACGAAGACCACTGGCGCGGCTTTTTCCTTCGCCGAAGCTGGCGCATATATCGCGGCCTCGCGCAAGTCGCCAGCCACCTTGAGTTCCCATTGCTGGAAGCCGGCGGGTAAGACTCCTGCAGCTGGCGCGGCGTGCAGCCCAGACGCGAGCAATAGAGAGCCAACGAAGACAGGGAAATCAAGGTTGCGGCGTTTCATGCCTACAAAGACGCCAATTGGGTTTGGCCGTTACAAGCGGAAAGAAATCTCCTTCCTTCAAAAGCTTTTTCACCTAATTCTTTCTGACAAAACTTATGGGCAAAACTTGGTTGGACATCACCGTGGAAATGCGTGACGGCATGGTACAGTGGCCCGGCGACCCAATTTGCCGCGTCGGTCTGCACGTGAAGCTCGGCGATCCCATCCCCGGCCAGCCCGGGAAGAAGATCCCCTGCAACCTCACCAAGCTCGCCCTCAGCGCCCACACCGGCACGCACATGGATGCCCCGCGCCACTTCGTCGCGAACGGCAAGACCATGGAAACTCTTCCGCTCGATGCCGTGATGGGCCCGTGCCGCGTGATTGAGTTGAAGGACAGGGTCGCCATCACCGTGGAGGAACTCAAGCCGCACAAACTCAAGCGCGGCGAACGCGTGCTGTTCAAGACGCGCAACTCCACCAAGAGTTGGCGCATGGCGAAGACCTCCACCTTCGACAAGGATTTCATCTACATCCCCGCCCCGACGGCTCAATACCTCGTGGACTGCGGCGTGATGACCGTGGGCGTGGACTACCTCAGCGTGGGCGGCTACAACAAAGACGGCGTGGAGTGCCATCAGATCATGCTCGGGGCCAAGCGCCCCATCTGGATCATCGAGGGCCTCAACCTGGCGAAGATCAAGCCGGGCAAATACGAGCTCGCCTGCCTGCCGCTCAAAATCGTTGGCTCCGACGGCGCCCCATGCCGCGCGGCGCTGCGGGCACTGTGAGTTAGATCGGACGGAACGGCCGTCTGCTACTTTAGGTCTTTCCCCGTCGCGAGGCCGCCCACGGTCCAGTCGAAGTTAAACGGGCCGTGGGGCGCGGTGGGGTTGATGTTGTTGTAAAGCGTGTAGGCGGAATGCCCGTCGGCGAAGAGCAGCGGGACGCCCTCCTTGCCGTGCGCGATGATCTTCGAGCCGAGGGCGGCGGCGTCCGGCGCGGCGTAGCAGGGCATCATCACCTTGTCCGCTGGGAAGCCGACCTCCTGCGTCCGGCGTTTGCGGAGCGTGCTGTGGGCGTTGTCATCCCAGTAGTATTGCGTCGGGTAGTAGTAGCTGGCGGGGCAGGGGAGCTGGTTGGTGGTCATGCCGCCGCCGTTGACGACGACCCAGTCGTGGTTCCACGCCAGCCCCTTGTCGGAGGGGCAGAGGTGGAAGCCGCTGTTGGTCGAGACGTAACGGTCGAGCAACTGCCAGATGCCGATGAAGGACATGCGCGGCCAGCTCGTGCCGTTGTAGGGAAAAATTTCGTCATAGTCAGAGGTGTAGAGCAACTGGGAGATGCCCAACTGGCGCAGGTTGGAGACACACTTGGTGGTGCGGGCCTTGACCTTGGCGCGCGACAGGGCCGGCAAAAGCATCCCGGCCAGGATGGCGATGATGGCGATGACCACCAGGAGTTCAATCAGGGTGAACGCGCGGCGGGAGCGCGGCGGGAGCAGCAAGGCCGGTCGAAGATATTGCATGGCGCGGGTAATGCGAGGCCTGGCCTCTGGTTGGGTGCGATGGGCCGACGCTAATCGGATTTCGCTCCCTGTCAAGCGCGCCGAAGAAATGGCCGAAGCCGGTCGTGCTGCTGGCCTGGGCTACTTCGCTTCCGGGGCGGGCGGCTCCGCCGGTGCATCCTCGTCCGGCAGGTGCTTGCCTTCGCGGCGGGCGGCGACGATGGAGGCGATGATGGAGGTAAGGATGATGGCCAGCACGATGGCGAGGGAGATGCCGGAGTGGATGTGGATATCCCAGATGCCCAGCAGCATCTTCACGCCGACGAAGGCGAGGACGATGGAGAGGCCGACTTTCAGGTAGCGGAAGAATCCAATCGCCCCCGCCAGCACGAAGTAAAGCGAGCGCAGGCCGAGGATGGCAAAGACGTTCGAGGTGAAGACGATGAAGGGGTTCTGCGTGACGGCAAAGATGGCGGGGATGGAGTCCACCGCAAAAATGAGGTCGGTAGTTTCCACCATCACGAGCACGAGGGCCAGCGGCGTGAGGGCGGTTCGGCCATTCAAGGTGGTGAGAAACCGCTGGCCGTCGAACTCGTGCGCCACGGGGAAGAATTTCTTCGCCAGCTTGATGGCCGGGTTTTTCTCAGGATGCACGCCGTCGTCGTCCACGAAAAGCATCTTGATGCCGGTGAAGACGAGGAAGCCGCCCATCACGTAGAGCAGCCAGTCGAATTGTTTAATCAGCGCTGCGCCCGCGCCGATCATCACGCCGCGCATGACGAGCGCGCCCATGATGCCCCAAAAAAGCACGCGGTGCTGCTGCGCCAGCGGCACGCGGAAGTAGGCGAAGATGAGCGCGATGACGAAGACGTTGTCCATCGAGAGGCTTAGCTCGATGATGTAGCCGGTGACAAAATCGATGGCCTCACCCGGGGGACGGTTGGCTTTGATGAGGCCAGCGAAGGCCATGGCCAAGATGAACCATAGGGCGGTCCAGCCCAGCGCCTCGCGGAATTTGACGACGTGTGCCTCGCGGTGGAAGACGCCGAGGTCTAGCGCGAGGAACACCAGCACGGCGGCAACAAAGCCGGCGTAGTGCCACGCGGTGATTTCGATGATGCTTAGCAAAGTTTTAAGGAGAAGGGAGCAATCGGAAAATCACTGTAAGGGCTGATAAACACAGACGCATTTTAGCGCAGCAGTCACAGATTTAAGACCACGCTTGGTCTATCCTGCACTTCCGCTCCGTCCCTAACCCAGCCGCACTTCCCCCGCCGTCTCCGCCACGCCCACGGCGACAGTGTTGTCACCGAGGTTGGGGCGCTGGCCCTTGTGCCACCAAAGCACGATGGCACTAGCGATGTAGATAGACGAGTAAGTGCCGGTGATGACACCGCAAAGAAACATGAAGGCGAAGTCGTTGATCGGCCCGCCGCCGAAGAAAAAGAGCGCCAGAGCGGCGAGGAAGACCGTACCGCTGGTAATGATGGTGCGGCTTAAGGTCTGGTTGAGCGCGCGGTTCAGGAGGTCCGTGAATGAGCCGCGGATGCCCAGCTTGAGGTCTTCACGAATGCGGTCGAAGATGACTATGGTGTCGTTAATCGAGAAGCCAACGATAGTCAGCAGCGCGGCGACGGTTGTCGCGTTAAATTGGCGGCCGTCGCCCCACAGTTCGGTCAGGCAGTAGATGCCAGCGGTCATTAGCACGTCATGTGCGACGGCCAACACCGCGCCGACGGCGAAGCTAAACTCGTAACGAAACGCGACGTAAACCAGAATACCGAAGAGCGAGAGGGCCAGCGCTAAGAGGCCGCCCCGCAATATCTCGCCGCCGATGATCGCGCCGACCTGCCGGGACTGTTCGGGCCGGAACTGTGCCTCGGGAAACCCCTTCACCAAAGCGTTTTTCACGGCCTCGCCCGCGCCGGCGGGTACAGTCACTCGAAGGTTCTCCGTGTTCCTGTTCTGGTTCTTCTGGTAAGAGACCAACGGGTCGCCTACCTTACGTAAGCGAGCCTCCGGCTTGCCACCGGGCGGCGTTTGCTCCTGATACTCCACCGCCGCGATGAGTTGCCGGAGCTTATCCGTCTCAACGCGCTGGGCGAAGGAGAAGGTAAGCGCGTCGCCACCAACAAAGTCCACGCTTAGAGTTTGTTTGCCCCGCACCAGAGCGCCGTAACCGAGGCCGATGATGATGATAATCCACGAGGCCGTGAAGGCGACCTTGGACCACTTCATGAAGTCAAACTTGCTGCCCCTGATCAGATGCAGCATGGCTAGGTTGAGCAGGTTCTTGTTCAGTAACCAATCAAAGACCAATCGGGTGACGACCAGCGCAGTGAACATGCTTACGGTGATGCCAATGGTGAGTGTGACACCGAAGCCTTTCACCGGGCCAGTCCCGAGGTAGATGAGGATCACCGACGCGATAAGCGTGGTAATGTTCGAGTCAAAGATAGTGCCAAAAGCACGGTCGTAGCCGGCATTGAGCGCGCCACGCGTGGACTTTCCGGCGGCCAGTTCCTCACGAATGCGCTCGAAGATGAGCACGTTGGCATCCACTGCCATGCCGATGGTAAGCACGACGCCCGCGATGCCCGGCAGTGTCAGCGTCGTGCCGATAGAGCACATCACACCCAGCAGTACTAAAATATTCAGCAGCATCGCTAGCGCGGCCACAAGGCCGGAGGTCATATAGTAAACCAGCATGAAGACTCCGACGGCAGCGGTGCCGATTATGGCAGAGCGGATGCCGCTTTGAATCGTGTCCTTGCCTAGCGACGGGTCTACCTCTTCGGTGTCGAGCAGGCGCACGGGGGTTTGCAGCGGATTCTCCAGCACGTTAGCGAGTTGCCAAGCCTCCTTAAGGTCGAAGTCGCCGTTGATCACGCCGCTGCCGCCTCGAATTGGCTCGTTGATGACCGGCGCTGAGTATAGCTCGCCGTCCAGCACGATGGCCATGCGTTCGCGGACGTGCTCGGTGGTTAACTGGCCGAAGATTTGGCCGCCTTCCGTGTTGAACTTGAAGGTGATCTGCGGCCGGTTGGAGACGGGGTCGCGGATGACACCGGCGCGTTCAATGTATTTGCCCGTCAGCCCACGCTCGGCCTTCGACTTAACCAGCACGCGGTCAACAAACTCCTGTCCGTTTTGGCCCTTACGTTTTTGGGAAAGCACCTCGTGGCCCGGGGCCATGATGCCTTGCGCTACCATTTGGTCGCTTTGCGGATGCACCATGCGAAATTCGAGAAACGCCGGCTTGGTGATTTGGGTGCGGACTTCGTCGCGTTGCTGTTGGTTCAGACCGGGCATCTGAATCAGAATGCGGTCATCGCCCTCAGCCACGATGATTGGTTCAGATACGCCATACTTGTCCACACGCTTACGCAGCACCTCAATAGCTTGGTTGACGAGAGACTGCTTGTCTGAGGTGGCTTCGAGCTTGGACGTGTCCAACCCAACAAGGAAAGACGTGCCGCCGCGCAGGTCGAGGCCCAGCTTGAGCTTGCCAGAGGCGGCGCGTTGCAGGCGGTTGAGGATCGCCCGGTTAGGATCTTGGTCGCCGCTGGCGGCGTAGGCGATGAAGTTGGTCAGTGCGTTGGTGCCAATGGCATCACGTAAATTGGCGAAGTTGCGCTCGGGGAACTGTTTGTCCAACTCGCGGGCCTTGGCGACGATGGCGGTAAAGGCGGCGTCTTTTCGGGTGGCTTGTTCCTCGAAGACGTCAATGAGATTGCGGTCAGCCGGCGGATAGGTCTCGTAAAGTGCCCAAGCTGCCACAAACACGACCAAAATGGCGCGCCAGAAATTATTGCGTTGCATGGCGGAAAAAGGGAGAGAGCCGTTTTATTTCGTGGGCGCGGCAGCCGTGGCCGGGTCAGCCTTGTCAAAGTCCTCGACCACCTGCGCAACGGCGGACTTGAGAATCTCAAACTTTGTTTCCTCGGAACGGACGCTCAGCGTGCGATCTTTGACGCCGACGACCACCGCAAGGATGCCGCTGGTGGTGACGATCTTGTCGCCCTTCTTGATGGCCTTGCGCATTTCATCCTGCTGCCGGGCCTGCTTCTGCTGCGGGCGGATGAGCAGGAAGTAAAATACGACGATCATCAACGCTAGCGGGATGAGATTAGTCCACATCGGGGGCGGCGCACCGGCCGGCGCACCCGATGGAGCTGCCTCGGCAGCGAACAATCCAACAAAAGTAAGCAATGTCATAGGCACAAGAGCCTCCGAATCTAAGCAGGAGCCGCCCATTGGCAAGCATAACCTCCGTCCGACTGGGTCTTCGGGCACATCACAAACTTGGGCAAGTTTTCCTAAGCCAAGGGTCGAACCCTTGCCTCACGCACTTTAGAGGGAATGCTAAAACGAATACGTTACAGCGCTTGCGAAAGGAGAAACGCATTGTGGATTGTCAATTTGCTTGCGCTGCCGGGGCGGTTTTCCTTCAACTTGCCGCGAGTGAAGTTAGCTTTTGTACTCGTTGGAGCGCTCTTAGCGCTCCCTTTGCGGGCCCAGATGACGCTGGCCGAAGTTACGGCTGTGCTGCAGCAAGCCGTCTCGCGTGCGGCGGTGGTAGCTCCCAACGCCGTGGTGGCAGTGGTGGATCGCGAGGGGTTTGTGTTGGGCGTGTGGAGCGTGAATGGTGCGCCTCCCACTGCGGCGAATCAAGCGAACGCTATTGCGAAGGCCGGCACAGCGGCATTTTTGAGTAGCGCGCAAAACGCCTTCACCCCGCGCACGGCGGCGATGATCGTACAACAAAATTTCCCGCCGGGCGTGGTCAATAAGCCGCCCGGCCCGCTGGTGGGCGTGAACTTCAGCCAACTCGCCTTCTCCGACATCAACAAATACAAGCTGCCCGCCGAGGCCGGACGGCTCACGCTTGGTTCCAGCCCCGCTGCGCCGCTGACGCAAATTCCCACACCGCTCACCGGCGGCCTTGCGGGCACTGCGGGTGGCGTGCCGCTCTACCGTGCGGGCGTGCTGATCGGCGGCGTGGGCGTGGCGGGCGATGGCGACAACGACCCGCTCAACATCACCGCCTCCACCGTCAGCAGTGCGAAAGTGGATGAAGACGTGGCGCTCGCAGGGCAGGTGGGCTTTGCTCCGTCGCCCCGCATTCTGGGTAATAAGGTGTTCGTGGACGGCATCGCGCTGGCCTACGTGGCGAGCACGACTTCACTCGGGGTCGTAACACCGCTCGGTGGCCTTGGGGCGGCGGTTGCGGGCTTTGCGCCGACGGCCAGTCCCGCTGGACCGTTGCCCTACGTGCCAACAACACTCGGCGGCGTCTCTGGAGAAATCCGGCAGGCCATCATTCCTGACACCACGTCCGCGCTCGTGCCGGCACTGCGGCTCACGGCGGCGGAAGTCACCGCCATCCTCACCGCCGGTGCGAACCGTGCCCGCACCACGCGCGCGGGGATTCGCCTGCCACGCGGCGTGCCGATGCAGGTCTTTATCAGCGTGGTCAACAATCCCAATGCTGCCGGCACTCCGCCCGTGTGCCTCGGCACCTTCTGCACCTCGCCGGACACGACGCGCTTCAGTTGGGATGTGTGTGTGCAAAAGGCGCGCACGGCAGTCTTCTTCAGTTCGGACGCGCGTGGCTTTTCGGCGCGCACCGTAGGCTTCATGGCGCAGGGCACTTATCCACCCGGTATCGCTGGTACCACGCCTGGCATCTTTCTAGGATTGCAGGAGCGCTTCTCTATTATCACGCCCGGCGGTTCGGTAGCAGCGGTGAACACCTTGAACGGGGCGGCCTTTAACACGTCGGTCGCAGTCAACCCAAACCTGCCCAACGGCATGACCATCTTCGCCGGCTCAATGCCGCTGTATCGCGGCGGCGTGCTCATTGGCGCGGTGGGCGTTAGCGGCGACGGCATTGACCAGGACGACCTCGTGGCGGCCTCAGCGGCGGCGGCGCTGGGCGGCATCTTCCTCCCACCGGAGCCAGTGCGGGCGGACCGCAGCCTGCATCGCGGCGCGCGGCTGCCATTGGTAAAATTTCCCCGCAATCCGGCGTTGTGACGGGCTGGTGGTCTACTGCTTCAGCGCTTTTTTGAGGTTGTCGAGCTGCGTCTCCGCTTTATCGCGCAGGGTTTGCGAGTCGGCGTTTTTTACGGCTTGCTCTAACAGCCTCTTCGCCTCGTTGTAGTCCTTCACCACGCCGTTCTCGGTGATATAGCGAGTGGCGAGGTCAAAAGCTGCCTGAGCATCGCCGCTCTCGGCGCGCTTGGTTTGCGCCTCGATGACTTTACGCGTGGTTTCTTCGGCAGACTGAGAGGGCTTGGGGGCGGATGACGCACCGGTGGAGGCCGACCCTAGTCCGGTGGATCGGCCGGGGCTTGCCGAGCCGGTGTTTTTATTGGTCGAGGCGCCCAACTTGGCCGCGTGGACTTGAGCGCGGTTGGCCAACTCGCGGCTGATAGCGTTTTTCCCTTCGATGCCCGTGAGCGAGTAAAAGTATTTTAGGTCGTCGTCGGAGGCCCAGCCCTTGTCAGGCCCCGCGGAGAGTACGGTGAAACCATTCTTGGGCACGTCCACGTTAAGGCGGTATTCGGTACCCCAAGGGTCTTTAGATTTGTCGCGCGTCTCCTTGCCGCCCTTCTCCCTCATGTTGTCCTTGAGCCACGCGCCAAAGTTCTCGATCGGCAGGTCCTTGGTCTCGATGAAGTCGCCGGCGAGGGCTTCGGCGATGCCCTGCATCTCGACGCCCGAGGTAGCGGCGACTTGGACCTTGCCAATGATGTCCAGGCTCTTCTTGAGCGCGTCGCTATTCGCGGCGGCGACGCCGGCGGCGGCGGCGAGCGGGAGGATTTTAAGCAGCGCGCTCATTTGGTCGCCGCCTTCTTGCGGAGCGTCACGCTGCGGTTGTCCGAGGCACGTTCGATGGTGAGGCCGGTTAGGAAGTCGTGGCTCACAAGTTGGAGAAAGCTCGCGCGGTCAAGTTTGAGGCAGCGGCCGTTGCGCAATGCGGTAACGTTCGCGGAGGCGGCGGAGCCTTGAAGCAGGCTGATTTCGCCGCAGAAATCGCCTGGCCCGAGCGTGGCGACCCGCTGGCCCGCCTTCAGCACGCCAAATTCGCCTTCGTACACGATGTAGAACGACTCGTTCTGTCGACCTTCACGCAGGATTTCCACGCCGGCCACACAGTCGTGGAAGGTAAACTCGCCCGCAATCTTCATGAGCGCGTGCGGTGGCCAGTCGGCGAACATCGGGTTCCGCCGCAGGAACGCACAGACCTGCACCGTCTCCTGAATTTTCTTCGCGCCGAGCGTTGAGAGCAGCAGCCGGTCAAAATCTCGCTTCTTTAGCGCATACAGCTCCGTAGTCTCGAGCGCGATGACTGAACTGGTGCGCGGCACCTGTTGGAGTAGCGCGATCTCGCCGAACACGTCTCCGCACGTGAGCTGCGCCACGGGCCGGAGCGCGCCGGCCTCGTCCTCCTTCTGCACCTCCACGCGGCCGCTGTGGATGACGAACATCAGGTCGCCTTGGTCGCGCTCACGAATGATGCGCGTGCCGCGCTTGACGGCGAAGAACTCCATCGCCGCTGCCACCGCCCGAACCTCCGGCTCGGTGAGCTGCGAGAAGAGCAGGGTGCCGGAAAGGAACTTGACTGAAGCGTCGGCGTCGGGTCGTTGCAGGCCCGCGAAACTCCTTTGCAGGCGTGACTCGGCGGAAGACAGCTTTGGCGTGAGCAGGCGGTAGCCTGTTTTGCCGACCAGCCAGAGCAGATAAACCAGCGGGGCGGCAACTACCAGTGCGAGCAAGAAGATGATTGTCTGTGCGCCGGGTTGGAAGAGGACGTTGTCGCCTGTGCTGGCCTGTTGTTTAATCAGCTCGGAGGCGAACCGGAACACGGCGCCCAGCCACAGCAGGGCCCAGGTAGACAGTCCGTAAAAATAGGAGGCTTCGGAAACTTCCTCCCGCCAGTTGATGAGGTTAGTGAGGAACTTCTGGTTGAGGAACGTGTCCGCGCAACGGGGTAATTCGTGCTGCTTGCGGAACAGCGCGTGCATCAGCGTATGCGCGGGTGAGCCACCGAACGGAGCGGTCAGCAGCAACGCCGTGACCCAGCTGGCCAGAAAGATGGGCGTGGAACCTAGCGTCCAGCCCAGCAGCGCCATGCCGAAGGGCACGGCGAGCATTTGCAGCGCAACCAGCACCTCCACGCGCCGGCCGCCCATGAGCGCGTCGCGCGTGTCCACGCTGAAGAACGGCAGCGCCAAGTCCAGTCGCACTTCGGCCCGATACACCTCACGACCCAGCCCGCTGAGAACGGCGCCAGCCAGAACGTTGGCGAGACTCAATCCCGCCGATACAGCGAACAGCGCAAGTAACCATCCTCTTGGTTCGGGAATGAGCGGGAGGTTTGCCGCTGCCATGGACGCCGCGCCCGCCCCAATGAGGCACAGCGCCAGTGCTAATGCGCTAGCCGGCGAGCAGCGGACATTCCAGCGACGGCCACTGGTCACGGTCAACGGCTCGGTGTCGCCTTCGTAAAGAAAGCCCTTCGCTTGCGCCGCTAACACTAGATCATAGAATGCGCGGATTTTAGGGCGTTTTTCGCCGTTTAGCAGGCGTTGGAGCACCTCTTGCCCAGTGTGTTGGCCATCGAATTCGGCGAGGATGGCCTCCTGCTGGGCGTTCAGGGCAAGGTATTCACCCCGGTTGGTCTGCTTGAGCAGCCGCGTGCCGTCGGGCAGATCCTTGCGCTCGAGGGCGGAGGCAAGTCGGAGCTTAACGTCATTTAGCGCGGGCGTCATGTATGAGGAAGCTCTTGACGGTTATCAAAACCATGGCCGTCAGGCAAGGCGCAAGCGCGTTACCTTGCGTGACCGAAGTCGCGCCGGGCTGGGCTCATCAGTGGAACAAAAGGTCGAGATGTTGTCGGGCCTCGGCGGTCAACTCCCACTTTCCACCCTTGGTGGTGAGAAATTTACGGCAACCATGTGCGCGTTGCTCTGCTTCATTAACGGTGAGCAAGTGAACTTTGGCGGTATAGTCCTTCACCTCGGATGGCGCGCGCGGAATAATCTGGCAGGGCACTCCGTTGAAATTCAGCATGATTTCGTGGGCGGCGACACCTTCCCGCTCCACCGCCGGATTCGTGCTGACCAGCGCTCGGTGCGCTCGCGCGAAGGGAAAGTCCGCCGCTTTCACCAGAACTCGGCACAGCTCCGTCTGCTTCTGCAAGTAGTGTGGCAGGCTGAACTTTTCACCGTCGGCGCGTTGGCGCAGCAGCACCGCGCGCGGGTCAAGGCCGAGAAGGTTGCGGCCATTCCAGTTGCCGTGGTCGTTGCGCAGACCTTTCAGGTTGGACTCGTGCCACGTCGCATAATTTTCGCTGGCGACCAGCGCGATCTCAAAGTGCAGGTGTGCGCGCTCGGCCGCGATGCGGGTTTTAGTGTTTGTGCTGCGACCCAAAACGCCAAGCGCCTCGCCGGCCCTTACCTTATCGCCTTTGTTCAGGCCATCTTGGATGCTGGCCAAATGCGCGTATAGGGTGCAGAGGTTCAGCCCGTCTATGCGATGCCGGAGGATGATGTAGTTGCCGTAGTTTGAGAGGCTGGACTTGCGGTTTACGTAAGCCACTGTGCCCTCGGCGGCGGCGGTCACGGGGTCGATCGGCTCACCCTTTTTGTCTCGCCGCGTCCAGAGGATGTCTATGCCTTCGTGGAGTTGATGACCGTCGGAGCGCACGCAGCCGAAGGTGCCGGCCGTCCAGGTCTTGCCCGGCGTAGGCGCGAAGTATTTCTCCTCCGCGCCAGGTGTGAAAATTGCTCGGTTGGGCGTGGGCAGTTGGAAGGGTTGACCCGCCGTGGGTTGACAAAGCAGGCACGGAAGGAGCAGTAGGACGCAACGCACAATCACCTTCACCACTCTTTGGCCTTTTTTAACCGCGCTACGGCGAGGTTAAGCCCTTTGCAGATGCGGTCCGTTTCTTCGCGCGTCGCATCTGGGCGAAACACCAGCGAGCCGTTGGCCATATGCCGTTCCAGCCGCTCAGTGCCGATCCAGCGTGGCTCCGGGAATTGGCTCATGATGGCCAGCCGCTTGCCGCGATAGGACAGCGATAGGCTCTCTAAGATTTGCGTACCTTGGCGGTCAAACTTGAGGTGGATGGCGTATTGGCCGGACTGACCCTCCCAGACCTCAGCTCCGATAAGGTGAATTTCGCTTAGCATCGGGCCACTGACGTGGAACGTCTGCGGGTTCTCGCGGCCGATCGTCACCTGCCGGCTGGTGCCGAGGATTGGGTCTGCATGCGTCTCTAGGTGTACGCGGATGCTGGCGAGTTCTTTGGTGCCCTTCTTTCCGCTAGCCCCTGTCGTGCTGGTGGTTTCACACGCGGTTAGCAGCGCCATAAGGGTTAGCGCCAGCAAATAGAGATTGAAGCGTCCATCGCGGAACTTCATAGTTGGCCCAGCCAACAAAAACAGTTCGGCAAAGTAAAGAAGTTATGGGCAGACAATCCAATAAAGTGCAGAAACGTCGGCGTCGTAAGGCTTACCTCAAACGCAAGAAGGTCGCGGTAAAGACCAAAGCAGCGGGTAAGAAGTCGTAAGTGCGACCCGCCGACCCCAAACCGCCCGAAGTCGGGCGGTTTTTCTTTATCCGTACCGAATTTCTCGGCGCGGCTTGTTCACAAAAGTCTTTCCCAAACAGTTTAATACGTGTGCATAGTTTGTTAAGCTGCGCGGGAAAAGCCCGTAAAACCGGGTCTTTATTTTAGTTTCACAGTTTTTTGCGCAATAAACTGCGGTGAACAAGGTGTGCATATGAAATTGTAGTGGGATTGGAAAACTGTGTTAAAGTCATCCCAGTTCATTGAAAGAACCGAAGCAGACACGGCGGACGAAAGAATGCCGGAGAAGTTTCGAGGATAATCCCAGGTGACTGGGGAAAGGCCGGGACAGGCTGGTTGGCTCGGCCCCTCTGAATGTGCGCCGCAAGGCGTGCGCGAAGAGGCAGAATTCACCAGCTCCTCTGGCGGGCGTCGCGGCCCGTCACACGCGATCGAGGAGCTTGGCGGCGAGGGGCGATTAGAAACCGCTCCGAGTCGATTCAAGTAACGCCGGCTGGTTTCGGGCCGGTGTGAATCGCGGTTACCCAGAGGGTATCCGGTTGCTACCGTGAATCAGCACGGGGCGGGCAGCTCTGGCGGTTGTTGTAAGACGGCCGTTAGTCAAAGCCACCGAAAGGTGGACAAAACAAGTTCCCGCACCGGGAAGGACATGCGGCCTCGGCAAGGCCCATGAAAACCTTCCGCAACGTCGGCGATGTTACAAACGGCACCGCTGGCCTGTGAGCCAAACGCAACCTGAGAGTCAAGAGGCGAGACCCGTGGCACGGGGCAAACGCACTGCCAAAAGCGGTGGCTGTCCCTGCGCTAAGTGGTTAAGACGCGGACCGTACACACAGTCGTGTCTTGACCTGGTTCGTGGGCCGGTGGCGCAACCATCAGCCCAAGCGAGCTGAAAAGCCTCACTCGAATTCCAGTCGCCGCAAGGTGCTGGACGGCCCTGCTGCGAGGCCGAAAACTCCGCTTGCCGTGGAGAACAGCGTCGGGAAGCCGGCAGCCCCGCGAGGGCGCGCCTAATGCCGGTCCGGGAAAGAGAGCGTGGCGCACTCCCATCCCCCGTTTTGCCCCCGTCGGGCCGCAAGGTCTGGCGGGGGCATTCCGTTTTTAGCACCTGACCATCCCGCCGCGTCTTTTCGCCAACGATGGCAAGCGCTCGGGAACCTGGTTCTGGCAAATGGACTTCGAAGAGTTGCGTCCCAATAAGCTCCGCTGGCAAATGTCACACAAGAACGCACTCGCCGTGGGAAGTGGCGGCGACCATGCTCGTCCAAGAATGTCCATGAAACTTATCGCGCTGCTAGTCCTGCTGCTGTCCGCTGTTGCCGCTCGGAGTGCTGGCGTGGTGGAAGACTGGCCGCATTTTCTCGGGCCGCGGGGCGATAACACTTCGCGCGAGACGGGTTTGCTCGACAAGTTTCCGAAGGACGGCCCGCCCGTGATTTGGCAGCGGGACATCGGCACGGGCTACAGCGCGCCGTCAGTGCGAGGGGATTTGCTGGTGCTGCATCAACGCGTCAAAGACGAGGAGGTCGTCGAGGCGATGCACCCGGCCACGGGGAATTCCGTTTGGCGGTACGCTTATCCGAGCCGCTATCAAGACCCGTTCGGCTACAACAACGGCCCGCGTTGCTCGCCGTTGCTGACCACGAACCGGTGTTTCACCTTCGGTGCGGAGGGCAAGCTGCTTTGCCTTGAGCTCGCCACCGGCAAGCTCGTGTGGCAGCGCGATACGGCGCGGGACTTCAACGTGCCGGAGGCGTTTTTTGGCGTCGGCTCCACGCCGATACTCGAAGGCGACAAACTCATCGCGATGGTTGGCGGGCAGCCCAATGCAGGGATGGTGGCCTTTGACGCGGCGACTGGGAAGACGCTCTGGCAGAGCGTGGGCAAAGCCAACTGGGAGGGCGTCACCACGCTGGGCTGGAGAGCTGAGCGGCCCTATGAGTGGACGGGACAGGAGAAACTCGCGAGCTATGCATCACCGGTGGCCGCGACGATCCATGGGCGGCGGCACATTTTCTGCCTAATGCGGCAAGGCTTGGTCTCTGTGAATCCGACTAATGGCGCGGTGAACTTTACTCGTTGGTTTCAGTCTTTCGCCAATGACTCGGTCAACGCGATGAATCCTGTGGTGCAGGATGACCTCGTACTGATTTCCGCCGCTTACTACCGGAGCGGCGCGGTGCTGCTGCGCGTGAAGCCGGACGGCAAATCGTACGACGAAGTGTGGCGTGACCCGCGCCGACACCCGATGGACATGGATGATCGCGATCCGGCGACGGGCCGGTGGAGGGTGCCCGCGCTTGAATTGCACTGGAACACGCCCATCCTGCTGGACGGCCATCTCTACGCGTTCAGTGGGCGCGATGAGCCAGACGCGACGTTTCGTTGCGTGGAGTTCAAGACTGGCAAGTTGACTTGGAGCCGCGATGAGCGGGCGCAGAAACATCCGCCGCACGGCACGCAACTTCCCGTTTACGGGCGCGGTGCGGCCATTCTTGCGGACAGTAAGCTTTATGTGCTTGGTGAGTTTGGTTTGTTGGGGATTTTCAGGCCCAACCCTAAGCAGCCGGAGGAACTCGCGCGCTGGCAGGTCCCGATGCTCGGCTATCCGAGTTGGACAGGGCCGGTGCTGTCACGCGGGCGGCTTTACCTGCGCAGTGAGGACAAGCTGGTCTGCTTCAATTTAGCGAAATAGCTGCGCCATTCCCTTTAGTCGCCGGGCTAGCTTCTTCAGCTTCCCCCTTGCGCATTAGCTCAACCATTTTTTCGGTGCAGCCCCGTCGGCCGAAATTCGCCCCCGGTAGCGATAGCACTTTTCGCTTTTCACCCAGCGCGGCATGCCCTTAAGTCGCTCCCTGATTGTACTGGTTTTGAACTCATGAAAATCGTCCTCGCATACTCTGGCGGCCTCGATACCTCCGTCCTTCTCTCGTGGATCAAAGAAACCTACGGCAATGCCGAAATGATCGCCTTTTGCGCCAACATCGGCCAGGACGACGAACTCAAGGGCCTCGAAAAGAAGGCCCGCAAGACCGGCGCGTCGAAGATTTACATCGATGACCTCCAGGACGAATTCGCGAAAGACTTCATCTACCCGATGATGCGCGCCGGCGCGATTTACGAAGGCCAATACTTCCTTGGTACTAGCATCGCGCGTCCGCTCATTGCCAAGCGTATGGTGGAGATTGCCAAGGCTGAGAAGGCCGACGCCATCGCCCACGGCGCGACCGGTAAAGGCAACGATCAGGTGCGCTTCGAACTGACCGCCGCCGCGCTCGCGCCCAGCTTGCAGATCATCGCCCCGTGGCGCGATGAGCGGTATCGCAAGGACTTCCCCGGCCGCCAGCAGATGATTGATTACTGCGCCGCGAAGGGCATCCCCGTGC
>VHDH01000025.1 GCA_016871445.1 Verrucomicrobiota bacterium
GGGTTTAGCCTCAACAGCATCACCGTTGGTTCGCTGGGAAAGCGCCCAAGCAAGTTTTTCACGGACACAAGGACTCGCAGCGCAACGCATCAGGATTATACCAATAGCGGCTACGACCGTGGCCACATGGCCCCCAACTACGCCATCGGCACGCGCTACGGGCACGAGGCGCAACGCGAGACGTTTTACATGAGCAACATCTCGCCGCAAACTAGGGAGCTGAACCAAATGTGGTGGCGGGTGCTCGAAGAGAAGGAGGCTAACGATTTTGCTGTTAGGCTGGAACGGGTGTGGGTTGTCACGGGGCCAATGTTCAGTGGTGAGGTGAAAAAGCTAAAGGGTGGAGTGGATGTTCCGACCGCCTTTTATCGCATCATCCTTGACGAGGAGAACGGCCAACCGAGGGCGCTCGCGTTCATCGCTCCGCAAACTGTCACTGGGAATGAGCCGCTGAGCCAGTTTCTCACCAGCGTGCGAGAGGTCGAACGGCAGACCGGCCTGGATTTTCACCCCGCCTTGTCCAAAGAGGCCCAAGACCGTATCGAAATGCCGAGCGCAACCCGGCTGTGGTAGACCCGCCATCGGCTCAGGCGAAGAAGGGGAAAAGTTGCTTGAGTTCAGCCTTGTCCGGGCGGCGGCCGTATTCGCAAATCTCGAACGCCTCGGCGTGCTTCACCGCCGCGCCCTTGGTTTCGCCGTACCAGTCCTTCAGCTCCTTGCGGAAGCGATCGGCGATGCCGACATAGCGCGTCCGTTGCGATGCGCGCACGGCGGCCACGCGAGCGGGCTTGTCGGCGGGCGTGCGAGGCAGCAGAGCGGCATGGCCAAGGGCTCCGCCCTCGAGGAATTGCGATTCCATCACGGCGAGTGCATCCAGTTTCTTCTCGATGACCGGGTCAATGGAAACCGCGATGTCCGCGGTGGAGGGGGTCGGTTTTTGAAAACGGTCGGTGTAATATAAAAACACCGGATTGCGCGCGACCGGCGGTACATCTGGGCAGATGAAGGGCACGCCGACCATATAAGCCGCGTCCTGCACCAGCACGCCGGTATAACGATGATCCGGGTGGTAGTCGTTCGGACGCGGGCTGAACACAATGTCCGCGCGCCACTGGCGGATCAGCCGGGTGATGGTGCGGCGGTTCTCTAGATTAGCTTCCAATTCGCCATCATGAATGTCCAACACTTGCACAGTCGTGCCGAGAATTTTTGCGGCTTCCTCGACTTCGCGCTTGCGGCGCAACGCCAACGGGCCGCCCGCCTCGCGCCAGTGGCCAATGTCGCCATTGGTGAGGGATACAAGCTTCACGTGATGTCCCTGTTGTGCCCAAAGAGCGCCTACGCCCCCGGCCTGCAACTCGCAGTCATCCGGATGCGCGCCGAAACAGATGATGCGAAGCTTACCATCGGTGGTGGGCACGGCTGGCAGCGCAGAAGCGGCGGCGGTCAAGGACAACGCGGTGAGAAAACGGCGGCGTGAGTTGGTAGATTTCATGTCGTTACGCATTGATATAGCCCAAAGCCGAGTTGAGGAAACAGGAAATCCCTTCCCCGGACGGCGCTTGGATCAATTCTAACTTGTCCCTAGGCTCCTTACTCCTGGGCCATGAATGACCCATCGCCGCCCGTCCTCGAACAGTTCACGAGGTTTTTTCCGCACTTTGGTCTCGCGCTTCGCATTAACGGAGTCGAATTTCGCGTAATTGAAATCCTTCAACGGCTTGGAGCGTCAAACGCGGTTGGCTAAGGGAGGCCCGCCATCGGTGGCAAATTGTTTAAAAGGTCGGCCGTAACCCAATCAAAATCCACAAGACTCAAATCTTCCAACCTTCACGATATTTGTGCTGGATGAACTGGTCGGCTTCGGGGCAGCTCTTGGCCTTCAAGGTCTTCGCGTCCCAGATGAGTTTCTTGCCGACGCGGAAGGCGACGTTGCCAAGCAGGCCGGCTTCAGAGAGCGGGCCACCATAGGCGAAGTCGCACTCGGCTTGGCCGCCGGTCTTGATTGCTTGAATCCATTGCTCGTGTTGCCAGTTGCCGCCTTTGGCATCGGGCACGAAGGGCGTTGGCGGTTTGAAATCCTTGTAGCTGTCCTCGGGCAAAAGCAGGCGCTGAGTGTAGTTCGCGAGCAAGCGACCTTTCTCGCCGATGAAGAGCACGCCGCCGCCTTTCCACTTGTCGAGCAGTGGGCCGAGTTCCGCTTCGGGGCGGTACTTGCCCTGATACCAGGTGAGTTTCACCGGCGGCTGCTTGCCGCGCGCGGGGTATTCGTAGCGGACTTTGAGATCTATGGGCACGAGTTCAGGATCCACCTTCGGGCCCTCCGCTTCCACGGTCAGCGGGTATTTCAAATCCAGCGCCCAGTGCGCGAGGTCTGCATAGTGGCACCAGAAGTCCGCTAATGTGCCACCACCAAAATGCCAGAAGTGTCGCCAGTGAAACGGCACATACTCAGGTCGGTAGCTGACATATTGGGCCGGTCCGAGCCAAAGGTCGTAGTCGAGGGAAGAGGGCGGCGGCGGCGGGTTGACGACGACTGTCTTGTCCCCGTAAATCGCGCCGGCCCATACGTGGACCGCTTTGACAGCGCCGATGGCGCCGCTTTGCACGAGTTCGACGCAGCGGCGGTAGTTGTTGCCGGGGTGCGAGTGGATTTGGTTGCCCATCTGAGTGACACGCTTCGTCTTGGCCGCCGTGTCGGACATAGCTCGCACTTCGGACACCGTGCGAGCAAGCGGCTTCTCGCAATACACGTGACGCCCGCTCCGCATGGCCATGATCGCGCAGACTGCGTGCGTGTGGTCTGGCGTGGAAATGACCACGGCATCAATGTCCTTTTGCTCGAGCATCTTCCGGAAATCCGCGTAGCGTTTAGCGGTGGGAAATTTCTCACCGGCTTTGGCAAGGTTTGCAGAGTCCACGTCCACGAGCGCGACGATGTTCTCGCCCTTAACGCCCTCAATGTTCCCCGCCGCGCGTCCGGCGGTGCCGATGCAGGCGATGTTCAGCTTGCCGTTTGGCGAGCCTTGGCTGCGAAGAAAATACGGTGCGGTCAGCGTGCCGGCGGTAGTGGCGAGAAAACGGCGGCGATTCAGTGAGTAGTTCATGAGTGGTGAATAGGAGAGCACATAACTAGAGGATTATTAAGGGGAACACAAGAGCAAGACCGGGCTTTGTTGCTGACTCTTTGCCAATGGGCTTTAACTTGCCCCGTCTTCGCAGGGGTGGCGTTCTTGCTGGTTTTTGCGGAGCGAGCGTGCGTTTGCCTAAAGCGTGGACATGGTGCCATGCGGTTTCTAAAGTAGGGCCATGATTTTCAAGATGATGGCGGCACAAATGGCGGCGGCATTGTTGCTGGCTGCGGGCGGTGTTTCAAATGCGGCGGAGCGGTTGGATATCCCAACTGAATTCGAGTGCCCACGTGCCGTCGGCCGGGTGACGATTGACGGAAAAGCCGACGAAGCGGCATGGGAGAAGGCGGCAGTCATCGAGTCGTTCGTGGCGAACTGGGCGAACCGCCCCGGCCGCACTAAAACCAAGGCGCGGCTGATGTGGGATGACGAGTTTCTTTACTTCCATGCCGAGATGGAGGACGCGGACCTTTATGCGGACATCCATCAAACAAACGGGAACATTTGGGAGAATGACGTGTTCGAGCTGTTCTTCCGTCCATCGGACGCTTCGCTGGCTTACTACGAATTTCAGGTGAACCCTTTGAACGCGCGGCTGCACTTGTTCTTTCCGTCACGCGGCGCTGGGAGTTTGCGGCGGGCGCGCAGTTCCGGGGACGACCGGGCGTTCCATCTCACAACGGCGGTGGTATTGCGGGGGACGCTGAACAACTGGCGCGATACGGACACCGGCTGGTCGGTTGAGGGGCGCATCCCGTGGAAGGATTTTGGTCGGACTGGCGGCGCGCCCAAGGCTGGCGACACCTGGCGCTTCGCGCTGTGCCGTTACGATTACTCAAAGCAGTTTGAATCGCCCGACCTGACGAGCTGCGCGCCCTTAACGATCGTAAGTTTTCATCGCTACGAAGATTACGCCCGCTTGAAGTTTGTGGGCGCAGCTCAATGAATCCCCCTATGAAACGCATCGCATTGACGTTCGCACTGCTGTCCCTGTCGATCACGCACGCCGCCGCGCAGCCGCTGCGGCCACAGGATGACTCCTCCCAGGAGATCGCCCAGCAGGCTATTGCAGCTTACCGCAAGGGCGACGTGACTGGAGCTCTCGGGTTGGCGACGAAGCTGACTGAGGCTGCGCCGAAGCAACCGCAAGCTTGGTTGCTGCGCGCACAACTGCACGGCGCACAGCGCGAGCATGCGAAGGCAGCAGCAGATTATTCGGAAGTGCTGAAGCTCGACCCGAAGTCTGCCAACGCGTGGCAGGCACGCGGCGAGGCGCACTTCAAGCTGGGGAAAATCGCTGAGTCCATCGCGGACTTCGACAAGTTCCTCGAACTCGTGCCCGCGCAAAAGCCACACCATTGGCAGCGCGGCATCTCGCTTTACTATGCGGCGCGCTTCAAGGACGGGAAGGAGCAGTTTGAAATCCACCAGACCGTGAACTCGAACGACGTAGAAAACGCCGTGTGGCATTTCCTCTGCGCCGCGCGCGCGGACGGGCTGGCGTCGGCGAAGAAAAATCTCATCCCCATCGAAGGCGACGGCCGTGTTCCCATGGCGGAGGTACATCGGTTGTTCGCGGGCAAGGCGAAACCCGAAGACGTGCTCGCTGCCGCCAAGGCCGCGCCGGCACAGGGTAGGGCAGGGGAGCCGATGTTTTACGCGCACCTTTACTTAGGCATTTACTTCGAGGCTATCGGCGACGCGAAACTGGCACGGGAACATATCTTCAAGTCTGCCGAGCGCGCGAACGAGAACGGTTACATGGGTGACGTGGCCCGCGTCCACGCGGAGATTTTACGAAAGCAGGACAAGAAGTAAGAGACACGGCGCTGAATGCCTACTTCAGGGGGTGATGACTGAGTCGGACTGGAGGCAATGTGCTCGCCTCAACATACACCCAAAGTGCGGGTGGACGGACATCGCCGGGAACCATCGCACGGCTGCTCAGTGACCGTGGGCCCTGAATTTTCCGAAAAATTGAACGGGTCATGCCATGACTGAGTAGCTCGCTTTATCTCTTACCCCGGAGGCCACATTCAATCGTCGCGACCACTTCCTCCAGGAGGGCCTTCTCCATCTCGATAAGATGACCGCGTTCCGGGAACCGCCCCGCCTTCACGTCAGCGATGTACTCGCTGAAAGCGGCGATGCGCTCGCGTTGTAGGCGGCGGTGTTCCTCGAGGAAGTTTCGGTAAGCTTTAGCGTGGCGCGGCAAGCGTTCGGCATAGTCGCCAAGTATGTCATCGGAGAAGAGGAATTGCGTGTCGCATCCGTCACCCGAGCCGAGCGACATGAGGAGGAGCTTAGTTTGTCGGCAAAGGAAGGTCGCAAGGTTGTGCGGCACTAGTTCAAGTTCGGCGGCGTACGCTCCAGCACTCTCCAGTTCCTTCATGCGCTGATACAACTCACGCGCCTCGGCTGCGGTTTTGCCAATGGCCCGGTAGTTGGTCCAGGTGACATGCCGAGGCACCATGCCCAAATGGCCAACCACTGGAATCCGCTCGCGAGCCATCGCCTCAATGAGGAATGGACTCGCGGAGCAATAGACTGAACTAGCGCCCAGTTCAAGCGCGCGAAACCCGATGCGAATGGCCTCCTCCGGCGAGGCTAGTCCGTGCGGCGTGGAGCCAGAGAGAAAGCTGTTGGGCGCGGCGGCGACGAGCCGCGGCAGGCGGGCTTGGGCTTCCGGCGTGTCGAACGGGCAACTCATCAAGTCCACGCCCGCGGCTTCGGCGGCGGCGGCTTCCTCGGGCGACTTAACATGGATATGCGTAAGGCAACGTTTGCCTTTAAGCTGTTGCAGGTCGAAGACGGTGTATTTCTTACGTGGCCGGATCATGGGTCATCATTGCCAAAACCGCGGCCGCAGGCAATTTTGATGAAGCGGATGAATTCTTGGCATTGGCTTCCAGGCTGAATGGGCTAAACTTCTCTGCACCAAATGTCCATCATTATGAAAACCGTGCCCGCCTTTTTGTCGGTGTTTGCCTCGGCCTTATTGCTTACCCCCAATGCCCGCTCCGCTCCGGTCTCGCTCTTCGACGGAAAAACGTTGGACGGCTGGGATTACGATCCCAAGGTCTGGCGCGTGGAGGACGGCATGATCACCGGCGGCTCCCGCACGGAAAAGATCCGCGAAAACTTCTTCATCGCCACCAAGAAGAGCTATCAGAACTTCGAGCTGGTCATGAAAATCAAGTGCAGCGGCGACCCCGCCACCGGCATGATCAACAGCGGCATCCAGGTCCGTAGCGTGCGGGTGCCCGGGGGCAACCACATGAGCGGCTACCAAGTGGACTGCGGCGCGGGCTGGTTCGGGAAAATCTACGACGAGTTCCGCCGCAACCGCGTTATTGCCGAGCCGGTTGATGCCGTCGCGCTGGCAAAGGTCGTGGATGTCTTTGGCTGGAACACCTACCGCATCCGCGCTGAAGGGCCGCGCATCCGCACCTGGATCAACGACGTGCTGGCGATTGATTTCACCGAGACCGACAGGAACATTGCGCTCGACGGTCAGATCGGTCCACAAGTTCACAGCGGCGGCGTTTGCCTCGTGCAGGTGAAGGACGTGACCGTCGAGGAACTTCCCGCCACACCCGGCGCGCCGACGTGGCAATCGCTCGGTGGCGTGGATGCCGCGCGCAAGCTCATCACGCCCGCGCCGAAGAAGAAGCAGGACGAAAAGAAAAAGGCCGAGGCCCCGCCCGACACCAAAGCCACCAAGTCCGGCCGCGATATTAGCTACAACGCGTTGAACGCGCCCGCACAGTCTCCCGAGGAGCAGCGCAAGTCCTTCAAGCTGCCACCCGGCTTTGAGATGGAACTCGTCGCCGCCGAGAGCGAGGGCTTGGGCAAGTTCATCGCCGTGGACTGGGACGCCAGCGGCCGCATGTGGAGCATGACCGCGCTCGAATATCCCGTTGACGCAAATGAAAACAAAGCCGCTTCGGATGCGCTCTTCGCCAAGGGCGGGCGCGACCGGGTGGTGGTATTCGATGTGTTGCGCGGAGGTGCAGGCCAGCCGCTGGTCGGCGGTTCGCCTGTGCCCCTGCGCTACGCTGCTCCGCGCATCTTCGCTGACAACCTCGTCATGCCACTCGGCGTTTTGCCCTACAAGGACGGCGCGTTCGTGCAATACGGCACCGACATTCGCTTCTACCGCGACACCAATGGCGATGGCCGCGCCGACAAGTTTGATGTCATTCTCACTGGCTTTGGCACGCAGGATTCGCATCTGTTTCCGCACCAGTTCACCCGCACTTTCGGCGGCTACGTGCTGCTCGCGCAAGGGCTGTTCAACTACTCGACCGTCCGTCGGCCGGAGGGAAAGCCATTCGCCGACGGCGTAAAGGAAGTCGTCTTCAACCAGTGCAAACTCGCGCGCTTCACGCTCGACGGCTCGCGCTTCGAGAATCTCACGTCCGGCCCGAACAACATCTGGGGCATGACCATCAGCCGCGAAGGCGAGACGTGGCTGCAAGAGGCGAACGACATTGGTCGGCCCATCGTGCCCTACGAACCGGGCACATGGGTCGTCACCGGCTCGAAGGACCGACTGCGCCCCTACCAGCCGCTTCAGCCCGCCACGCTCAACCCGCCGCAAATGGGTGGCACCGGCCTCAGTGGACTCGCGCTCGCGGATGACCGCGGCACCGCTTTCAAGAGCCAACTTGCTGCAGAAGCCGGCGCGAAGGTTTTCTTCGTCGCCAACCCCATCACCAGCACCATCAACGCCATAAAGGCCACGCCTGACGGTCCGCGCTACCGTTATGAAAAGCTTCCCGACTTCATTACCACGGCTGACCGCTGGTTCCGGCCCGTAGCCATCGCGTTTGGCCCCGACGGCTGCCTCTACATCACTGACTGGTATAATAAAATCATCTCCCACAACGAGGTGCCTCGCGCCCACCCCGACCGCGACAAGACGCGCGGCCGCATCTGGCGCGTGCGTCACACCGCGCATAACGCCGTTGCACCGCCTGACCTGACCAAATTGCCAGAGAAAGAACTCCTCGCCCAACTCGGGACGGCGAATGCGCGCGTCGCTCGGCTCGCGTGGCTGGAACTCATTGATCGCAACGCCACCGTGCTTACTCCCGACTTGGAGAAAATCGCCACCGACAAGACCGCTTCGCCTGACCGCCGCCTCGGCGCGGTTTGGGCATTGGAAGGTTTGAAGCCCGTGCCCGCGGCGGTCCTCTCGGCGCTGGCTGCTGATGCCAATTTCAATCTTCGTCACGAAGCCGCTCGCATCGCTGCCGCTCAACCGCGCGCTGAAGCTGAGTTCCTTGCGCTCGCCACACCGCTCGTCACCGACCCGCACCCGAGCGTTCGCGCCGCGGTTGGCGACGCGCTTCGCCGCGTACCCAACGCCAGCCCGCGCATGATGGCCCTCGCCGCGAAGTTGGGCCGCGAGCCCCTGGCGACTGCCAGCGAGTGGGACAAGTATGACCGCGACTTCGAGCGTTACCTCGCGCGTTGGGCGATGGAACTTAACCCGCAATCCACCGCCGCGCTGCTCGCCTCGTCGGAAGGCAAAACACTGCCGCTTGAAAACCGCTTGCTCGCCACGCTGTCGCTTGATGCAAAGTCCGCCGCGCTCGGCCTCGCGCAGTTGATGACCGAGCTGAAACGCCCGCTCTTGGACGAGGAAATCCGCATCCTCACCGCGCAGCTTGGCGAGCCGGCCGTGACCGACGCGCTCAAATCCGCGCTCGCGAACCCCGCCTCCCGCGCCGGCGCGCTCGACGCCCTGCTCAAATTCCGCACCAGCCTCGACCCCGCGAAGCTCTTGCCGCTCGTCGTCGAACCAGCCCGCACGCTGCTGGCCTCAGCGAATGCGAGCGACCTCGCACTCGGCACTCGGCTGGCGAGTGAGTTTCAAATTGCCTCACTGGAGCCGCAGTTGGCCAAACTGGTGGAAAGCAGTCTTGGCAGCCCGCAGGGCAAGTTAACTCTTTTGCCAGAAGTTCTGACCGCAGTTCGCGCGCTCGCCAGCCTGCGTTCCGACCGCACTGAGCTGTTCGCCAAACTAATGGAAATGGGCGATGCATCGGCCCGCGAAGCCGCCCTCGCCGCGCTGGCTGCCTCAAAGAGCACCGAAGCCTCGGCCAAGCTCATCGCACTTTGGACGAAGCTAAATTCCACCGAGCGCACCATATCTGCCGAGCGGCTCGCCAGCACCAAACCCGGCGCGCAGGCGTTGCTCGCGTCGCTGCGTGACGGCTCCGTGAAACGCGACGAAGTCGGCCTACCCGCACTGGAGCGGATGCACACGCTGCTAGCGGGTGACCCGCAGATGGAAGAATTGTGGCGCGAGGCAGCCGCGAAGTTTCGGCGGGTGCTGCGTCTCGGCGGGGGCAACGATGATTACGTGAGCACGAAGCTCACGCTGGCCGGGCCATTCACCGTCGAAGCGTGGGTGAAGCTCGCGGGCGACATCAGCAACCACGATGGCATCTTCGGCTTGCCTGGCAACGCCGACTTCAATTTTGCTGGCGCTCAGTTTCGCGTTTATGGCGGGCCGGCCATCGGGGACCTGGTGATTGCGAAGAAGAAGACCGTTTCCGACGCGTGGACGCACTACGCCGCCTCGCGCGATGCGCAGGGTGTCTTCCGTATTTACATCAACGGTGAACTCGATGCCACCGGCACGAAGACGACCACGAACACCTTCGCCAATCTCGATGTCGCCCGCACGACACCGCTCGGCGGCGGCACGGACGGCTGGCTGGCCGAGTTTCGTGTCTGGAACACGGCGCGAACGCCGGCGGAGATTCGCGACAACTTCGACCGCAGTTTTAGCGGTGAGGCCCTGTCATCCCTAAAACTGCAACTGTCCGGCACCAACTGGGGCAAGCTAAACGGCAAGGCGCGCGTTGAGCCGACCACGGATTCACCCACATTGCTCACCGCCGCCGAGGCGCAGGTGCAAGCCGCGAAGTTCGCGCAGTTCCGCACGCTGGCCGAGCAGGCTGGCGATGTTGCGCGCGGCAAGGAGTTGTTCACAACACTTTGTCATGCCTGCCATCAGCTGGCCGGCAAGGGTGGGCAGATCGCACCGCCGCTGGACGGTGTCAGCCACAGCGGCATCGAGGCTTTACTGCGGAATATTCTTACGCCAAATGCCGCGATGGAAGGGGGCTATCGTAAGTTTCGCGTCGAAACGAAAGACAACGAACTTCAGGAAGGAATGCTGGTCTCGCAGGATACCTCCGCCATTGTTTTGCGTCAGCCCAATGCTCCCGACACCCGCATTTCCCGTGCAAATGTCCGCAAGGCCGAATTCACCAATCTCTCCGTCATGCCCGAGGGTCTACTCGAGGCTATGAAGCCCTCGCAAGTGAGCGATTTATTCGCTTTCCTCAAAACCCTGCGTTAGGGGAACGGCAAAGGGCTTGACCGCTCTCCGCCTCACCCTAAAGTCCGCGCAATTTGTTCGCGCACGGATGAAAGCAATTCTTGCCCTCGAAGACGGATCAGTATTCCACGGCACAGGTTTCGGCGCGCCAGCGTCAGCTTGTGGCGAGGTATGCTTCAACACTTCCATGACGGGCTATCAGGAGATTCTCACCGACCCATCCTACAAAGGGCAGATCGTGACAATGACTTATCCGCTCATTGGTAACTACGGGGTCAACGCGCAGGATATCGAGTCGTGGCGGCCGCACGCGGCGGGCTTCGTCATCCGCGAACTGTCGCCCGTGGTCAGCAACTGGCGCGCAGACTGGTCGCTCGATGAGTACCTTCAAGAAAACGGCATCCCGGGCATCCAGGGCATAGACACACGCGCACTAACCAAAAAGCTCCGCGTACGCGGCGCGCTGAATGGCTTTCTCTCGACTGATCCAAAGATTACCCAAGCCGAGGCGTTGAAGCGGGCGAAGGAATTTGTCTTCGTCGGTGTGGACTACGTGAAGGAGGTTACGCACAAAGCAGCCTTCGCGTGGGACCCGGACGACAAGCAAAGCGCAGAGTTTGATGTCGTGCGCGGAAATGTGCAGACGGACGCGCGGAACTACCGAAAGTCGCTGCCGCCGGCGGACATTCCCATCGTCGCGTTTGACTTCGGGATGAAGTACAACATCGCGCGCAATCTGCGGCAAAGCGGCTTCAAGGTGCAGGTCGTGCCCGCGACCACCAGCGCCGCTGACGCGCTCAAGCACAAGCCTGCCGGCATCTTCCTTAGTAACGGCCCCGGCGACCCCGCCGCGCTCGACTACATCGTGCGCGAGGTCAAGTCGCTCGTGGACACGGGCATTCCCATCTTTGGTATCTGCCTAGGCAATCAGCTTCTCGGCCAGGCGTTCGGCGGTAAGACCTTCAAGCTGAAGTTCGGCCATCGCGGCGGCAACCAGCCGGTGAAAGACCTTGAATCCGGCCGCGTGGAAATCACCTCGCAAAACCACGGCTTCGCGGTGGACCCGGCCTCGCTGCCGTCTGACGTGGCGGTGAACCGCATCAACTTGAACGACCAGACGGTCGAAGGCATGCGGCACAAGACGAAGCCCATCTTTTGCGTGCAGTATCACCCGGAAGCCTCGCCCGGCCCGCACGACTCGAACCCGCTCTTCGCCGAGTTCCGACGGCTCATCGAGTCGCGGTAGCTGCCGAAGCAAGGAGACAGTACCGAAGCGGCCAGCGGATAGGCGGGAATAAAGGTGAGCGCAGTATCTGATTCGCGTCACTCTCGGGTGAAAAAATGCCATCCCTTTTCACAAACCTCCACGTGCACATCACCCAGCCCGGCCCGGCTGCGCTAGGGCCCGAGTCGCGCTCCGGCACGCTCGCGCAAGCCGACTTGAACCACAGGCTCGACGAGTTGTTCAAGCACCACCATCAGCCCGCAAAGGCCGAACTCATCCGCGCGCTCTTGTTGCTCTGGCACGACCACCTCGATGCCTCGCACGTCATCTCGCAGGGCATCGAGAACCCGGACGGCAGCTTCGTGCACGGCATCCTGCACCGGCGCGAGCCGGACTATTGGAACTCGAAGTATTGGTTCCGGCGCGTTGGGCAGCACCCAAGCTTCGCAGACTTGGCGAGGCGCGTGGAGCCGCTGTTCGTGTCAGACGCCCAACTCGCCGCGCAACTTCTTCCAGATGGAGCATGGGACGCCTTCGCCTTTGTGGATGCCGTTGAAGCTGCCGCAGGCAAACCCACGACCGATGCGCGCCATCAGCTTCTCCGTCTTATACAACAGGCCGAGACCGAGGCCGCATTAGATTACTTCCTCGCTTGAACCAGGATACAGTGACAATTCATAACTGATCTTGAACGAACTAATTGTCGTCCTTTCAGCCGTCCTGCCGGTGCTGCTTATTGCGGTGTCCGGCATAGCGCTACGTAAGCTCAACTGGCTTACTGAGGAGGCTGACCACTCACTACTGCGCGTCACCATCAACTTGTTGGTGCCCGCGTTCATCTTCGACAAGGTGCTCAACAACCCCGCGTTGCATCGCACGGAGAACCTGTTTTTCCCGCCGCTCGTCGGCTTCGGCACGGTGGCACTGGGCATCGGCGTGGGCTGGCTGGCGATGCGGTTGGCGGGCCTGCAGCGGGACGCGGCAGGCCGCACGTTCGCCTTCAGCACCGGCCTCTACAACTACGGCTACGTGCCGCTGCCGTTGGCGATGTATCTCTTTGATCGCGAGACCGTGGGCGTGCTCATCGTTCACAACCTTGGGACGGAGATGGCATTCTGGTTGTTGGGAACGGCGGTCTTTGCGCCCGCAGCCAAAGAGCCATTCTGGAAGCAGATATTTAACCCGCCCCTCGTCGCCATTGTGCTGACACTCTCCCTCAACCTCACAGGCGGTGCAGCGCACGTGCCAGAGTTCGTGAAGTACACGGCGCATATGCTCGGAGCGTGCGCTATTCCGATGGGCCTTGTGCTGGTCGGAGCAATGATCGCAGACCATCTCAACGAGTTTCATTCCGAGCAAGGGTGGCGCGTAATGGGCGCGTCCTGTGCGCTGCGGTTAGGGGTGATTCCCGCGCTGTTCCTGCTGCTGGCGAAATTTCTGCCATGCTCGATCGAGCTGAAGCGCGTTATCTTGCTCCAGGCCGCCATGCCAACGGCTATCTTTGCCATCATTGGAGCGCGGCACTTCGGCGGCGATGAACCGACGGCTTTGCGCGTGGTCATAGCCACATCCGCCTTAAGCTTCGTCACTATTCCGCTCTGGATTCGGATGGGAATGAAGTGGCTGGGGCTGTGACCGTCGAGCACCGTTGATTTGCCGCCGTCGCGGAATGCGATTGCGAGTCGCCGCAGGGATCATGGCCGCAGCCACTTCACGAACCAATCCAGCGCTGCCTGCCGCGCCTCGACCGTGACCTTGTGGCCGGTCTGCGGCTGGAGGATGACCTGCAGTTTCGACTCCGCGTTGGCGGCGCGATAAGCGATGCGCGCGGCGGTAAGGCATTCGTTCACTCCTGGCAAGGGCGTGCGCGGGTCGGTGTCGCCATTGATGACCAACAGCGGTCGCGGCGCGATGAGCGGGAGCATTGCCGGGCCATCAAACTGCCCGTAGATGCCGGGCACGACGCGGTCATAAAACTTCCGCACAAAAGCGGCGTTCACCGTCTCGCCCTCGTCTTTCGCGGCGGCCTCGAGGGCGGGCTTGAATGTCTCAGCACGCGAACGCCAGCTCTCGTTGTCTAACGCCCACTTGAAGCTCTGCACGCCAATGCACGGGACTACGACGGCGATGCGCGGATCGGTGGCGGCGGCAAGGTAGCCTTCCATTCCGCCCTTCGAGAAGCCGATCAGCCCAATGCGCGCAGCGTCCACGTCATCGCGCGTGCCGAGGTAATCTACCAGCCGCATCACGTCCCACGCCGTGTCGTAGAGGAAGGGGAGTTTTCGGCTGCCGAACCACGCATTTAGAATCGCCTCGTGATACTCGGCGGAGCCAGTGCCCGCCTTCGTGCGTGCGCCGTGATGCCGGCCATCAATCGCGACCGCTAGGAAGCCGCGTTTGGCCAAGTCGAGCAGGAGCGGGAGTTGGCTCTCTTTGTTCGAGCCGGTGCCGTGCAGGACGATGACCACAGGGCGGCGACCTGCCGCCTCGCTGCGCTTAACCAGCACGCCGGGCACCCGCACGTCCGCTTCGGCGGCGAAGGAGAATTGAACTGCGCGCAGCCCATTCGTGTCAGCAGGCGGTTTGACCTCCGCGGCCAACCCGACGCGCGGGCGGTCAACGAGTTTGAGGAATGCGGCTCTGGTGGAATCTGCGGGTTCAGCTCCGGCCAGTTGCAGAGAACCCACCACAACGGTGAACAAGAGCACCAACGGCTGGCAACGACGGTGCATTCGTCAGCCGGTTATCTTTCGGTAAATCTCGCCCTCGTTCATCGTCGCGCGTTCGGGGCGGCCCTTGTAGCTGTAAACCAAGTTCTCGTGGTTGATGCCGAGCAGGTGGAGGATCGTCGCGTGCAGGTCGTGGACGTGGAGGCGGTCCTCGACGGCATGAAGGCCGAACTCGTCAGTTGCGCCGATGACCTGACCACCCTTCACGCCGCCGCCTGCCATCCACATAGTGAAGCCTGTCGGGTTGTGGTCGCGACCGTTACCTTTCTCGCTCATGGGCGTGCGTCCGAATTCACCGCCCCAAATGACGAGCGTCGAGTCCAGTAAGCCGCGCGATTTCAAATCCTTCAGCAGACCGGCGATAGGCTGGTCCGTCTCTTGGAACCGGTCGCCGTGGTTTTTCTCGATACCGCTGTGCGCGTCCCATTTGCTGCCCGCGCCACTGTAGAGCTGCACGAAGCGCACACCGCGCTCGATGAGCCGGCGCGCGAGCAGGCACATGCGTCCGAACGGCGCGGCCACCGGGTCGTCCATCCCATAGAGCTTCTTGGTCGCCGCGGTTTCCTTCGAGAGGTCCACGGCATCAGGTGCCTCGGCCTGCATCCGGAAGGCGAGTTCGTAGGCGGCGATGCGTGCGTCGAGTTCCGTTTGCTGCGGGCGCGCGGTGGCATGCTGGCGGTTGACAGCACTGAGGAAATCGAGTTTGCCGCGTTGCTGCTCTTCGCTGACACCCTCAGGCGTGTTGAGGTTAGCAATGGGCTCGCTGCCGGGGAGGATGCGCGTGCCTTGATAAACGGCGGGCATGAAGCCAGCGCCCCAGTTGCGCGGGCCGTTCACTACGGTGCCGTTGTTGTCCTGCATCGTCACGAAGGCAGGCAGGTTCTGGTTTAGCGTGCCGAGGCCGTAGCTCACCCATGCGCCTAGCGAAGGCCGACCTGCGAGAATAGAGCCGGTATTCATCTGGCAGACACCGTTGGAATGAACGATGCCGTTGGCCCAGCAAGAGCGCAGCACGGCGATGTCATCAGCCGCCTCGGCCACGTGCTTGCACCAGTCGGAAATCCACAGACCGCTTTGGCCCCATTGCTTCCATTCGCGCTTGTCGGGGAAGATGGGCGAGTCGTATTCGCCCATCGCCGTAATGAGGCCCTTGGTGAAGCTGGGCGGCAGCGACTTCCCGGCCTGCTTCCTGAGGGCAGCCTTCGGGTCAAAGGTGTCGAGGTGGCTTGGCCCACCCTCCATGAACAGGAAGATGACGCTCTTGGCCTTGGCTGGGTAATGGCCTGGCTTGGGCGCGAGCGGCGCGACCCCAAGGGTTGCCGGCGCGGCGGAAAGTGAATGCTCTGCAAGCAGTGAACTGAGCGCAACGGCACCAAAGCCCGCGCCGGTTTTGGTGAGGAAGTCGCGGCGGGACACGGCCCAGTCGACTTGGTTGCAGCCGTATTTGCCCATGGCGTTAATCAACGTAAATAAACTCATTCGCGTTCAGCAGCACGTGGCAGAAGTCGGCCATCGCGTTCACGCGGGTGGTGGCGGCCGCCTTCGCGCCGGTCGGCCTGGGGACGATGTCATTGCCGTGCTTCGACGCATCCTTAAACGCGCTGGGCTTGGACTCGAACTGCCACAGACCTACCGTTGTCTCCGTTGGCTGCGCCTCCGCGCCGAGTAGCAAGTCCTCCTGCTTGAGCGCGCCTGTCGAAAGACGCACGTCGTCAATCATACCGTCGAAACCACCACCTTTGCCGCTGCGGCCACCGAGGCTTAACGCCAGCGGGTTCGCGAAGCCGCCGGTCACCTTGTGCGGCACTTTGGCGATGGAGAGCGGTTCATCGTCGTTGGACAAATCCTTCACGTAGAAGACGACCTCGCCGGGGGCGCTGGCGGTGGCGAGCTTCACCGAGGCGGCCACGGCGTAAGGCTTTGCCAGCGTGAGCACTTGGTCGGAGAAGATGGCTTCCTCGCCGAAGCTTCCGTCCTGCTTCACACCGATGATTTGGAGCACGAGCGTGCGGGGCTTGCGGCGCGAGCTGTCGCCTGTGAGCGCGAAGCCCCAGCCGGGCTTTTGATTCTCGCCGCTCCACTTGGCGGCGATGGTGCGGACGGCGGCGGTCTTATCCACCGTGCGGGCGAGGATGTTCGCCTCAATGGTGAAGTCGCCCGTCGGGAAGCTCGGGCTGTCCAACACAGCCAGCGCGTCCCCGCCCATGTCCGGCGCGATAACCGCCGCGACCCCATCGCGATACGGCATCTTCTCGGCGGCGAATCCGCGAGTGCTCGCCGTTGCGCCCTTGCTGCCCAGGAGTTGCTGCTGGGCCTTGAGGAATTGTAGCGCGGCTTCGCGCTCGCTGGCGCGCGGCGCACGGCCGAAGGCAAGGCGGTAGGCGGCGTTGACCATATCCTCGTCGCTGCTGGGATGCTCCTCTTCCAGCCGTTTCGCAAACGCGCGCGCGTGGCGGAGCATCATCTGGCTGTTGAGGAGCAGGAGCGCCTGCGGCGGCGTGGTGGTGACGTTGCGCTGCGGGACGCTTTGGAACGGCTCGGCGAGGTCGAAGACATTGAGGATGGGATCCGGTGCGTTACGGAGCCACTTGCCGTAAACGCTGCGGCGCGGCGTGAGTTGGTCGGTGCTGGGGCCGCCGGCGGGTTCGAGCTTCAACTGACCGGTGACGGCAAGGACGGCATCGCGGATTTGCTCGGCCTCAAGGCGACGGATCGGAAAGTAGGAGAGGAGCCTGTTTTCCGGGTCCTCTGAATTCGGAGCGCGGAGGGCGGTATGCGGAGTGGCCGAGGCTTGCCGATACGTTGCGCTGGTGACCATCAATCGGTGCATTGCCTTTAAGCTCCAGCCCTGCTCCACGAACGTCGCGGCAAGCCAGTCCAGCAGTTCGGGGTGCGACGGCTTCTCGCCGAGCTTGCCGAAGTCGCTGGAATTTGCGGCAAGGCCACGGCCGAAATGCCATTGCCAAAGCCGGTTCACCATCACGCGGGCGGTTAGGGGATTCTCCGGCGTGGCGAGCCAGCGCGCGAGCTCACTGCGACGGCCCGTTGAGTTTGGCAGTGCAGCGACCTGCACGTTCTTCGGGTCGAGCACGCTGAGGTGGCCGGGCCCGATGGGTTCCTTGTCGCGACCCTTGGTGAGATAGGTCACCGGCGCGACCGGCCCGACATCCGTGGCCCCGAAGAACGGCGGCAGCGACGCAGGCTTAAGCGAGTCAAACTCCGTGAGCTTTTTGCGCAGCGCGATGACGCGTTCTTTGGCTTCGCCCTTAAGGCGCGAATCCACTCGGTCCAACTCGTAGGTAACTTGCCGATAGGCCAGCTCGGCGACTTGATGCTGATAGGGCGTGCGCTCGGCCACGGGCGTGCGCAGGTCTACGCGCAGGTCCTCAATAAACTTTTCGAACGCGCTGGCCTCGGCGTTCTTGCGCGGCTGGGCCAAGAGCTTGTCCAACTCAGCGCGGATTGCCGCCGTGGCAGCTTCCCACTTCGCCAGCTTCTCGGCGTGTGCGGCCTGCTCGGCGGGCGTGGCGACGACGAGGTCCTCGCGCGGCAGAAGCGGGGCGAAGAAGGCTTGGAAGCGGTAGTAATCTTTCTGCAACAGCGGATCGAACTTGTGGTCGTGGCAGCGCGCGCACTGGAGACCGACGCCGAGGAACACATCGGCGCTCGTGTCCGTGATGTCCTCGAGGATGCGCTGCCACTGGCCGCGCACGTCGCGGTTGTTGTATTCGTAAATGCCGGCGCGGAAGTAGCCGGTGGCGACCAGATGATCCGGGTTTCGGGATTCGGGTTTGGCGTTGAAGTAGAGTTCGTCGCCGGCGAGCTGCTCCGTGATGAACTGCGTATAGGGCTTGTCCGCGTTGAGCGACTTCACCACGTAATCGCGATAGCGCCACGCGTGCTGACGGTAGTCATCGGCCTTGTAGCCGTCGGACTCGCCGTAGCGAACTAGGTCGAGCCAGTGGCGCGCCCACTTCTCACCGTAGCGCGGGCTGGCGAGGAGCCGGTCCACGAGCTTCTCGTAGGCGTCCGCAGATTTGTCGGCGAGGAACTGCTCAAGCTCAAACGGTGTCGGCGGCAGGCCCGTGAGGTCAAAGTGAACGCGCCGCGCGAGCGTGACGCGGTCGGCGGGAGCGGAGTGCGTCAGTTGGTTCGCGAGGAGCTTTTGCAGGATGAAGGCGTCGATTGGATTTCCGATTTCCGATTTCCGATTTCCGATTGTGGGTACCGCCGGTTTTCGCACCGGCACAAACGCCCACCACTGCTTGTCCTCCTCCGTAATCTTGCCGCGCCGCACCGTTTGCTTCTCGCCGCCGGACTCTGGCATCGGCGCGCCGAGCTTCACCCATTTCTCCAGTGCCGCGATTTGGTCCGAGCCGAGCTTTTTGTTCTTGGGTGGCATCTGGAGGTCGGGGTCCGTGTAGCGGACGGCCTTGACGAGCAGGCTCTTTTCCGCGTCGCCGGGCACGACGGCGGGGCCGGTGTCACCGCCCTTGTGGATGGCGGCGGCGGAATCCAGCGCGAGGCCGCCCTTGAATTTCTTGGCCTCGTGGCTGTGGCACTCGAAGCACGCGCTGGTGAGGATGGGTTTCACCGTATGCTCGTAAAACGCCAGATCGGCGGGGGTGGGCTTGGTGTTTGCCGTCCGACCCGATGGCACGGTGAAAAGGAGCAGAGCGGGCAGCCATGCTGTTTTTGAAAACAGTTCTTTCATCGCTCAATTTAGACGGCGAAGAGCATACACGGGATTCGTCGCGTGCCAGTGATATTTCCGCTCCCAGCAAGGATGGCCGTCAGCTCTCGGCTCATTTTGCAGCAGCGGACTTAGCGGCGGAAGCGGGGCCTTTAGTTACGCTGATTTTGGCAGTGCGCTTGGTATTACCCCACTGATCCACACCGCGCAGGACCAATTCGTTAACGCCGGGGCTAAGGCCCACATCGTGTATTCGCCACTTGGCGTCGTCTAGCCATTCGAGTTTGGCGCGGGGTTGACCATCTATGACTACTGTAAAGATGCCGTAGGGAGCCTGACCCTCGAGCGCGAGGGCATTGGCCTCGGTAGTAAGGGCTTGGCCATTATTGGTGGTGACCTTGAATTCGAGTTGGTACCGCGAGCCCATCTGCTCAACGGCGTGAGCGGCGCGGGCGTTGAAGAAGGTTTGGAACTGCAAGGTGGGCACAGTGTAAGCGTTGCTCGATTCTTCCTCGGCGCGGAGGTAGGCGGCAACCCGCGGGGAATTACGGGAGTAGTTCTCGACGATTTCGGCAATATAGTAGTAGAAGAGCCGCTGCGCCCAAGGCCGGCCCATCAGGTTCTGCACGTTGCCGCCCCAGTAGCCCTCGGGCTTCTTGGGATCGAAGCCCCCGAAAGCAAAGTCTGCATCCCAGAGGAAGCACATGAACTTCCCGTCGTTCGGCTTACGGTAGAAGAAACAGTTGTGGCTGGTGCCCATGCTGAAGGTGTCCGAATCCTTGGCGAAGCCGCGCAAGGCCCAGTTGCGGAAGGTCATCTCCAGGTCGAAATTTCTTCGAGTGTCAGCCTCGCTGAGATTGGGGTTGGCCATGGTGCGAAGCATGGAGAGCAGGGCGGAGTAGTCATTTTCGGCTTCGCGAGTACGCTTAGACCAGATGATTTTATAGTTGAGCGGGTTGTCCCCATAATTAGGGGCAAGAGTGCTGTTACGCAGCGAACTGCTTTGGCCATCATCCCGATAGAAAAACATGTAGGTCGTGCGGTAAAGGTCACCCTGCGAGCCGTCCTTAAAAAGTCGGTTGAGGAAGTCGTTACCGATGGGCTCCACGTCCTCCATAAGTTGCACGGGGCCGCCGTTGATAAGGTGGCGAACCATTTCACTTTCGTTTACAGGGTGGCCAAGCTGGTAAAGCATCCAACGAGCAAGGCGGGTGTTAAGCGAGTTGTTGTCCCAAGAAAATTTGACGTGACCACGAAACGCGCGGTCGGTGGGCAGCTTCCACTTGGCACGGTTGAGCGAGACGTCGCGGGTGAAGGAACTGCCCGCAGGGTGGACACGGGCATTATAGTAGACGTCTCGCTCATTCGAGATGAACGTCATATTATAGTAGCGGTTTGAGAGGCGTGGAAAACGGAAGGCGTGTTTGTTTGTGTTGCCATTGCCGAGAGCGTCGAGACTCGCAGGGGAGAGCACGAAACGCTGCGTGCGCAGATCGCGCGGGACGTTTTGATTATCCACGACGAAGAGCGCCGGTTGCTCCTCACCGCGGCGTGGCAGGATGGACTTAGCCCCGTTGGCCGAGCGGACCTCGACGTAAAATTCCACCACCTGCTTGTCCGCTTTGTATTCCGGCAGTAGTGCGGAGTAAACGCCATCGCCCGCCGTGTCGTCGCCGCCGGCGGCGTTGTCTAACATGGTCTTGCCCTGCCACGGCACCCGGTTATCCGCGTCTGGTGCGCGGTGGAAAAGCGTGACCGTCGCCCCGGGCAGTGTGGAGGTGACACGGGCGGTGATTTTAACCGTGTCTGTGGTTCGCGGGACGGCGGGATAGTGTGTCAGGTCGTCCGCTTGTGCGATGGGGGTCGTGGTGGCACGGGAGTTTGCACGTCCGGGCGTGCCCAAGTTTGAAGGCACGTCAAGCTGGAACACTTTTGCGACGCTCCAGTCCCAAGTGTGAGCCACTAACAGGTGTGAGCCGTGCATCCACCGGGCGGTGAACTTGAGTTCATAGAGGTTGCTTTTCACCAAGCCGGGCGCGTCAATTTCCATGCGGTTGATGCGGTTGTCGCCGTGGCCCTCGCTAATAATATGGAGCTGATTTCCATCCAAGCGGCTGGCCCAATGGTTGCCTTGCCAGAGCCAGCCAGCGTCACTCTTGCCGGTGAGGGAGGCACGCGTGGCGTTAGTGAGCACGTTCGGACCGGTGCCATCCTTGCGTAACTCGACATCCGAGATGATGGAATAGCCGCTGCTGTTGAGGAAGAAGTGTAGCTCACGGTAGTCGCTTGGGTCGCCCATCATGAGCTGTTCAGTGTAAGTGGCACGGTGCGTATAAGTGCGCGCCTTGGACTTCTTTGATTCGTCACTTGCGGCCCAAGCGGAGGAGCGATTGTTATCCATGTCGGGGTGAATCAGCTCCATGCTGCTGCCCCGGCCGGCGGCGAGTTCGGGCCAGTCGCCGCCGGTCTCGTAGTCCACCATGTCCACGAGGTTACCCTTTTCGTCGAGCAAGCGGAGGAGATCTCCGTCGTTGCTCAACTTGCCTGTGAAGTTCCCGAGCACGTTGATCGCTCCATGGAAGGAGCGCAGTAGTCCCGCGTCCGCCGCGATGACCAGATACTCGCCGGCTTTGAGCTTTGTATTTGGTGGAAAAATGAAGTCAATGCCGCCAGTTAGCACCCAGTCACTCAGGTTCACCGTCTGCTTTCCGCGATTGAAAAGCTCCACATACTCGCCTTTGCCCTGCGTGTCGGGCGGCTTGTACATAATTTCGTTGATGACGATGTCCGAGTTGCGCGCGGGGGCGTTGGTCTTGTCCCGTGAGGCCTTAGTATCCACGAGGAACTCGCCGCTGCCGTCGGGGAAGGCGGAGAAGAACTCGCCGTGCTTCGAGAGATGGAAGACGTGCGCGTCTAAGACGATGTTTTCCGCGCCGGCGAGGAACACCGTCACGTCGCCCGCCACCGCCGCAAACGAAACGGGAAACGATTTCACGCCACCGGGTGGCACCTCGCCGACAAGCGTGACCTTGTCGCCAAAGCCGGGCTTGCTGGCGAGGAAATGGCCGCCGAGGTTTACCCGGTTGGTGCCCGCGTTGAACACCTCCACCCAATCGAGTACCCCGTTTTTGCCGAGATGAACCTCATTAATTTTTAAGTTGCCAACTAGGCCGCTCTTTCTTGTGTTCGGTGCATCGGGTGTGGGCTGCGCCAGCAAGAACCATTGCCCGCTGCCGTCGGGCCGCTGCCCAAGCGAGCGCCCGTCAGTGGGAACCAACGAGTTGACCGCATGGAGCACAGTTTGCCCGTCGGGCGCGACGAGATACGCCACCACGGGCTGTCGCGGCCAGACGCCGGCATCCATCATGTCGAGAATGCCAAAAGATTTCGGGCGAATGACCAAGTCTTGCTGAATCTGGAAGCGGCGAGCATTGGGTGGAAGTGTTGTCGGCGAATTAGGTAAGAGGAAGTGACCTTTCAAGTTCACCAGCGTGGAGCCGGAATTGAAAAACTCCATGAAGTTGATTCCCTGCGGCCCGGGGAAAATCTCGTTGATGAGTACTGATCGCGCAAGTGCTGGCCCGCCGGCACGCACTTTGAGCCGCATTCCGAATGCGAGGTCGGGGTTCGCGCCAGGGTATTGATGAACTTCGACCGCAAGGACGTTTGTGCCGCGCACGAGTGCCGCCGGATTGATGGTGAGGACGGTCTTTTCCTCAATTGCATCCGCGATCGGCGTGGCCGCGGGTGTGTTGACGCGCACCGGTCCGCCGGGCATGCGGATGCGCCCGACTTCTTGGTTATTTAGGTAAAACACCGCGCCGTCGTCTACGATGGCATCCACAGATAACGCGCCGCCGGGTGGGCCGTTGTAAATAAACACGTGTCGCAGGTAGTAAGTAACAAATCCCGCGCGGAGCGGCGTGCGGATGCCCGGCGGCGGCGTCTTGGTGGTGCCGAAGCCAACGAGGCCCGGTCCGCGCAGCCAAGCCCGGTCGGGAAAAGTCAGTTCTTTCCACTTCGTTTGTGACAAGTCAGTGCCCGCGGTGAAGGCCCAGTTCGAATCGTAATCCACCAAGATGCTTTCGCCCGACTGTGTGACCAGGTCAGGATTATCAACGGGGGCCTCGTTGGCTGCGCCGGACTCAGTGCCTGGTCCGCCGCCTGGCAAAGTGCTGACCGTCCAGTTGCGCCAGTCATCTGTACTGCGGTCGGGATTCCGCAGCACTAGCGCGTGGCCACCGCCATTGGCCACCGCCGGCCAGGGCGCGCGGTCCATATACTTAACCGTGGACATAGTGAGGCTGTGCTTGTCCAACAGGCGGATGCGGTCACCCTGCTTGTTGAGTCGGCCTGTCCACGGGCCAAAGATGCGCACGGTGGGGGGAATTTTGTAGGCGGTGCGAGTCGTCTTAGCATCGGCCATCGAAATCACGATGCGCTCCAACGGCTTCATCCATGAGGCTAGCGGGTCAGCCGCGGCGAAGGCGGGGAAGCGGAACTCGATGCCGCCCTTGAGTCGCCAGTCGGCGATGTCAATTGCGTTGGCCGTGTTGTTATAGATTTCGATGTACTCGGGCCAATCCCCCGGCGGGTGATACATGATCTTGCTAAGTAGCACCTGATCCGCGCTTGTGCCGGGTACAACCATTAACCAAGCGAGCAGGGTTCCCGCCGCTCGCTGCCACCATTTGGCCAAGAAACTCATGCTAAACCATGAACAGACTATGGCACCAAGGGACAACCCGAGCCAAATGCGATAGTCATTTGAACAAGATTAAAATAGTCACCACGCTGCGACCCGTCAATGTCCATGCGGGTCAAATCGCGGTCATTTCGACGCGAATTTCACTTGGCCTGGCGCCGCACCGCCAGACTTCTGAACGCCGCGACCCATGTTGGCTGCGAGGTGCGTGCCAATTTTGAAGAGGGTTTCCTCTTGGCCGGCCGCCCCGACGGCGGTGGCGATTTCCGCGACAGTGAAAAACTTGCCGGGGTTTGCCGTGAGCAGCGCTACAAGTTTTTGTTGTAATGCGAGCACCGTGCTTGCCGCCTTCTTGCCGGCCTCGACGCCGGGTTGGTGGTAGGCGTTGATGTTCACGAGGGAGGCATAAAAGCCCACCGCGCGCTCGAACAGCGCGATCAGCATACCCACGGTAAACGGCGAGACTTCCTTCACTGTGATGGTTACCGACTCGCGGCCCTTCTCGTGCAAGGCCGTGCGCGTGCCGAGTAGAAAGCCGGTGAGGAAATCCCCGCTGGTCGTCTTTGGCTCAACCTCGACGCTGTTGCCCGCTCGGTCAGTCAGCACCTCAATAAAGGTGACGAAGAAGTTCAGCACGCCCTCCCTCAACTGCTGAACATAGGCGTGCTGGTCAGTCGAACCTTTGTTGCCATAGACCGCAAGGCCTTGGTTCACGATTTGGCCGTCGAGGTCCAATTCTTTGCCCAGCGATTCCATAATGAGCTGCTGCAGATACTTTGAGAAGAGCTCAAGCCGGTCTTTGTAAGGCAACACGACCATGTCCTTGGTGCCGCGTCCGTTCCCTGAGTAAAACCACATCAAGGCGAGTTGCGCAGCCGGGTTTTTGGACACTTCTGGCACGCGTGTTGCGTCATCGCACGCTTTCGCACCAGCGAGCATTTCGCGAATTTGAAGGCCTTGTAGTGCAGCGGGTAGCAAGCCTACGGCGGACAATTCGCTCGTGCGGCCGCCTACCCAATCCCACATTGGAAAGCGTCGCAGCCAGCCATGCTTCTGGGCATATTTGTCCAGTTCGCTGCCCATGCCTGTGACGGCGACGGCGTGCGTCTCGAACCGTAGACCCGCGCGCTCGTAGGCGACCTTGGCTTCCAACATTCCATTGCGCGTCTCTTTGGTGCCGCCCGACTTTGAGATGACCACGGTCAGTGTTCGGCACAAATCACCGCCGATGCTTGCGAGCACTTTGTCTATGCCGTCAGGGTCGGTATTATCGAAGAAGTGGACGGTGAGCTTGTCTTGCGCCGGTTGGCCGAGTGCGTGCGCAACGAACTGCGGTCCGAGCGCTGAACCGCCGATGCCGACCACCAACACGCGCCGGAACGGCCCGCCGAAGCCCGCCACAGTGCCGGCATGGACTTCCGCGCTGAACTTCTCCACCGCTGCGAGCGTGTCGGTAATTTCCCGCGCGAGTTCCGAAGATGGCGCGAGCGCAGGATTGCGCAGCCAATAATGGCCGACCATTCGTTTCTCGTCAGGGTTAGCGATGGCACCCTTTTCTAATTTGGCCATTGCCGCAAACGCATTGGCGATGCGGGGCTGCATCGCAGGCAGGAAGTCATCGCCGAAATTCATCCGGCTCAAGTCTAGCGCCAGGCCTAGGGCGGGGAACTCAGTGTAGTGTTGCTGAAAACGGCACCATAGTTGCTCGGAAGTCATATGCATCATGAATTGATGTTAGTTTATAAGCGGCGCCGGTTGATACTAGCAAGCGCCGCTGTGCTTCACAGCCGCAGGAAGATTTTTCTCTGATGTAGGAACCGGACGAAGGCAAAGATCAGCGCGAAGCCGACCAGCACGATCAGCAAGTTACCCACGCCTTCGGCGAAGTTTGTGTCGAGTGCTTTTTTCACGTCACCGCCGACGAGGCGCGCTGCCACCGCGCGAAACTGGAGGAGGTTGCTCGCCACGTAAATTGTAATCGAGTTCATACCGATCCAGACTAGCGGTTGACACCAGTCGCGCCGCTTCCACACGTCCACAACCTGATAAAACACTGCCAGCAGGAGCGCACTATAGCCGCCCGCCACTAGCACGAAGCTCGAAGTCCAAATCTTCTTCACGATGGGAAAGGACATTCCCCATGCGAATCCGACGATGAGCGCGCCAGCGCCAGCGCTGAGGAGATAGATGACTTTCCACTTGTCGCAGAAGTCATCGCGCCGCAGCCATACGCCCGCCAGCACGCCCAATAAGCACGTCGCCACGGCCGGTAGTGTGCTGAGGATTCCCTCGGGGTCGTAGAAGAGATCGTATTTGCGGCCGGGCAAGAACTGGAAGTCGAGATGGTTGACGAGGTTGTGGCCAGGGCCGAACTGACCAGTGGTGCGCTCCTTGGTCTGGTGGAACATCTCCTCGGCAGTTGTCCAAGCGCGGCTGCCGCGTGTCGCCGATGGGTTGGTCTCCGTCGCCAGCGCGATAGCTCCGCGCGAGTCGCCTGCTTGCTCTGCGAGCGCGGCGAGCCTGGCCTTGTCGAGCACGATGGCGCGGATCGGAACAAACTTCAGTAAGGCCCAATAACCGACAAGAACTGCCGCAATAATGCCGGTGAGCACCTTCATCCGTGGGCCCACGAGGCAGAAGATCAGCCCCGCGCCCAGATACGCGAGAGCGATGCGTTGCAGCACGCCCAGCAGCCGAATGTCTGGCCACTCCTTGCTCAGGCCGCCGGAATAGAAAATTCCCAGCACGAACAGCAGTGCGGCTCGACGGATGATCCGTTGCAATGCACCTGCACGACCGTGAAGCTGCGTCTCCTTCGTTAGTGACCACACCACGGACACGCCGGAGATGAAGACAAACAGCGGGAAAATTAGGTCGTAGAAGGCGAAGCCGTCCCACTCCTTGTGGCGGAACTGCGAGGCCAGCCACCCGAACAGAGTCCACGCCTGCTCGGTGCCGCCGGACAATTTTCCCGCCGTGGTCATTACGAAGTCGCCGCCAAGAATCCAAAACATGTCGAAGCCACGCAGTGCGTCGAGCGACATAAGCCGCGCGTTAGAAGTTTCAGTGTCCAGCGGGACAGCGGCCGGCGGGGGGGCGGCTAGGTTCATGCTTTGCGGGTGCTTAGCAGGGGTGAAGCTAAGGTAAAATGTGGATTGGTCAGATGGGCGGATTGTGGCATCTTGACTTTAATAAATCCAATTTCTTCTCCCAGTGAGCCTTTTAACTTCTAGCCTTTGCACGCCGCTCACAACAGCCGATCTATTCCGCACGCGCCGTGAGTTCCTGGCTCAGTCCGGTCTAGGCTTTGGAGCGGTGAGCCTTGCTGCACTCACGGGCTTGGGCATACTGCCCGCGCTCACGGGACAAGCCGCCGAGAGCAATTCCACCTCGCCGCTTGCCCCAAAGAAGCCGCACTTCACTCCCCGGGCGAAGCGCGTGCTTCATATTTTCGCTCAAGGCGCACCTTCGCATCTCGATACGTGGGATCCGAAGCCAGAGCTGGCTAAATTTGATGGCAAGTCGCTCCCCGGTGGCGGCACGGGCTTTGGTTCGCCTTTCCAGTTTTCAAAACAGGGGCGTTCTGGTCTAGAGATAAGCGAAGTCTGGCCCGCCTTGAGCCAACACGCAGACAAGCTCGCGGTTATTCGCTCGACGCATACGGACATTCCCGCGCACGACCAGGCGACCATCTTTTTCAACACGGGCTCGCTGCGGTTCACCCGGCCCAGTGTCGGTGCGTGGGTGCTCTATGGCCTTGGCAGCGATAATCAGAGCTTGCCCGGTTACGTTGCGCTCTCACCTGGCAATGTGGACGCCCAGAATCTCCGCTCCGCCTTCTTGCCCGGCGCTTATCAAGGCACGGCCGTGAATTCCACGCGCAATCGCCCAGAGGAACTAATTGAGAACATTCGCAACAAGTTCGTCTCGTTGCCCGAGCAGCGGCGGCAACTCGATCTGCTGCACCAACTCAACGAGGTACACGCGCAGAAATTGCGAAAAGACGGCCAGCTTGAGGCGCGCTTGCAGGCCTATGAGCTCGCGTTCCAAATGCAGATGGAGGCCGTGGACGCCTTTGATCTGACAAAGGAACCGCAGGCCATGCACGACCTCTATGGCACCAACACGCAGCAAGGTCGGCAGATGCTCATCGCGCGGCGGTTACTGCAAAAAGGCGTACGCTTCGTGCAGGCTTGGCACGGTGGCTGGGATCATCACAACAATATGGTCAATGCGATGCGTAACACCGCCGGTGCGATTGACCGGCCCTTCGCTGCGCTGCTGACCGACCTCGCGCAGCGCGGGATGCTCACCGACACGCTCGTCATCTGGGGTGGCGAGTTTGGCCGCACGCCGGCGGCGGACGGCAACGCGATGGGCAACCCTGGGCGTAATCACAATTCCCGCGCGATGAGCGTGGTGCTGGCCGGTGGGGGCGTGAAAGGTGGCTATGCTCATGGTCAAACGGATGAATTAGGCGCAGCGGCGGTCGAGGAAAAGGTGCACATCCACGACTTGCACGCGACCATCTTGCACCTGCTGGGTTTCGACCACGAAAAACTTACCTTTCGTCACAACGGCCGCGACTTCAGACTCACGGATGTCTACGGCAACGTGGTGCAGAAAGTGGTGGCTTGAAATAAACCAAAACGGTGGCAACTGCTTATTGCCGCGTCTGCCCGGCCCAATAACCAGGTTCAGCTTCCGGCCGCTGAGTTTATCGTTCTGCTTGCCACACTTGGCCCGGCAATTTGGATGCCCAAATAATTGCCCGCACCTACTGGCGGAGTGATTTTCGTGCACTTGTATTGTTACATGCGCTAGCTGTCCCTGGCATTTTCCCTCGGGCCATCTGCGTGTTGGTCAGCATTCCACATCGGGCGAAGCAAGAAACCGGTCGCTTTATCACATAGCCAGCGGGGCGTTGAATACTGCTCGCCTAAGAACCAGTGTTGGGGTGCAAGCCGCTTGTGCCGTCGGAAGGTTAATGAGCCACGGCTGATTGATCTTTCACTGTGGTTGCCATTTCCCAGTCTCTCATTTCGCTCCAGCCCCTGTCAGCACAACGGGGATGGTCTTGAGGAGGATTTTCAGGTCCAGCCAAAGCGACCAGTTATCGATGTATTCTAGGTCTAATCGAACCCATTCCTTAAAACTGCTGACGTCGTTGCGCCCGCTGATCTGCCACAGGCACGTCAGGCCCGGCTTCACGCTCAGCCGCCGGCGATGCGCGGGGTCGTTGATGCGCCGGATCTCATCCACCGGCAGCGGGCGAGGACCGACCAGGCTCATCTCGAAGCGCAGCACGTTCCAAAGCTGCGGCAACTCGTCAATGCTCCACTTGCGCAGCCACCGGCCCAGCGGCGTGACGCGCGGATCGTTGCTCACCTTGAACACCGGGCCGTCCATTTCGTTAAATGAAGCAAGTTCCGCCTGCAATTGCTCGGCGTCTGTAACCATTGTGCGGAACTTCAGCATCGTGAAGGGCCGGCCATTCAGCCCGCTGCGCTGCTGCCGGAACAACACCGGTCCGCGCGAGGTCAGGCGCACCGCAACCGCCACGGGCAACAACACCACCGGCGTGAGCACCACCAGCAGCACCAGCGCGCCGACGAAGTCTAACACCCGCTTTGCTAAGCCTTGCCAGCTGGCCTCGGGTGCGGAGCGGAACACCACCGTTGGCCGACCCAGGAAATCATCCACGCTGGTTTGTGAGATGCGTGTCTTGAAGAAGTCCGCCAGCAGCCATACCTCCACGCCCTCCAGTTCGCACATTTCAATGACCTTTTCAACTTGCTCAAAATACGTGTGCCGTGCGCTGAGGATCACGCCGTTGGCCGCGCGATCGTGTAGCAACCCAATGAACTTCTCGCTGGAAGTTTCATGCAAGTCGAGCCGCGCCAGCACCTCGATAGCGCCGCTTGCCTTGGCTTCAAGTTCGCGCTCGATCTGCGCTGTATCCGCTGGCGGGCCGATTAAAACCAGCCGTCTCTTGAACTGTTCCTGGCCGAGCTTGGAGAGCAGCCAGCGGCGCTGGAGTTCCTCTTTTCCCATTACGAGAAGAAACGCGAAACCGCCAAACAGAAAGATTACCGCTCGCGCCAACTCTTGCTTGCGGAGGAATAACGCGGACACCACGGCCAGCATCGCGATGACGACCGCGTGAGTCAAAACCCACGCCGTTTCCCGCCTAGAAAACAGTAATGGACGATTATAAAAGCCAAGCCCCTTTAGGAGAATCATCGTGCCGGGAACGATCAGCAGGTAAAGCCAGTGGTATTGGTCGAGAGGCTGAATCTCCTGCAAATCCGGCGAATAGCCGGGGGCCAGGGCGCGCACCGTGTGCGCCAGCCAGAAGGCAAGCGCAAACAATCCCGCGTCCATCCACTGCTGAACCTGTGCCCGAATTTGCCGCTGGCGGCGTAACATCGTGTCAGACTAATGCCACCGACATGACGTTACGTAAATACAATGTTCGCCCGACCTGAAATTAAAATCGGACTTCGAAATCTGCAGACTCTCATCTTGAGGAAAGCGTTTAATCCTCGTGCTAAACCAGTCCTATAACCTTGGATTTAGGGCTTCCCTAATTAAGAGAATGTCACGCTTGGAAACTTTTTCTGCACTGTTGCCTTGAGCTTTGGCCACTCGTTCGCCTTCCAATGCAGCCAGTCGCAAGTGCTTGCGAGGCGCTTGCCGTCAGGTGTGCAAAGCCAAAGCCTCACCGGTACTACACCCTCGCAGACAATCGGGTGAAACTCGAGCTTGAAACACTCCTGCAATTTCACCTGCGCCTCGGGCGACAGTGCTGTGCGCCCGCCGACTTCAGCTTCCTCGGAGTATAGCAGTTTCACCGGTTTGCCCGTTGGCCATGGAATCTGCGTGGGCGTCAGTTCTTCCAGCCACCCGACTTGTTCTGGTGCCAAATGCGCGTTGAATCCCTCTTTCAGCGGTGCGCTCATCGCCTCCTTTTGCAAGGTTAGCCCCTTGAATGCACGCGCCAACGCGGCCGTGATGGCCGCCTCGTCGAAAGGCCGATATTCCAAGTCAGGTAGCGTAGCAGCTACAAGATTCACACGAGCGATGAACTGCTTCACCTCATGGCGTAAGTTGGGTAGTTCAAACCAGCCCCGCATCACTGCCTCCGCTAGACACCGCCCCGAAGCTTCGGGATCCGTCTCCCGCTGATGTTCGTGGCCGATGACAAGGTCATGGAAGCGCGCAAGTTTAACCGCTGCCACGCGTTTATGCGTTCGATCAAACAAGTGCGTGATCGGCGCGGAAAGATGCTGCGGGTACAACTCTTTTAACCACTGTGGTTTCACCGCTGTCGCCAGGCCGAGCAGAGTCAGCGGGCGGAGCACGCCCTCTGTCTCGCGAATAGTCGCGGCAACGAACAAAGTCGCATTTTGCACTACGCTCTCGCGCAA
>VHDH01000026.1 GCA_016871445.1 Verrucomicrobiota bacterium
TTCGTCGGTCTCCTTGTCCTTTTCCGCCTCGAGGATGCACTCACGCAGAACGGTGAGCGTGGGGTCAATCTCCCGCTTTTTCCGCTCGTCCAGCACGACTCGGAACATCTCCCAGACGTCCTTCATGGACTCGTAGTGATCCCTTGAGTCGCCCATCATGTGAACACGCCGGATGATGCCCCAGGCTTGGAGCTCCTTGAGGCTGGTGGAGACGTTTGAGCGCGCGACCTGGAGCGTATCCGAGATGTCCTCGGCGTGCAGTGGCCGGGGGGAGATGAAGAGCAGCGCGTGGAGCTGGGCGACGGTGCGGTTGATGCCCCAGCGCGTGCCCATCTCGCCCCAGTGGAGGATGAACTTTTGTGGTACGGAGCCAAGAACTTGCATAACGAGTTTAGTATTTCTGTACAGACAGAAATTACAGACATAGTGGCATTTCGCAAGCAGTTTTTGTCCCCACGGAAAAGAAAACGGACCCTGAGGCGAGCTTTGCGTGGCAAGGTTCAGGAATCGGGCCCCGGGTGGGGTCTTCGTGAATGCCTTGATAAGGTGGCTAGCGGCCGTGTGCAAACGGCAGGAAAACCTTTTTTAAGAGCCATCAGCCGTCCGCACGAGGGTTTTCGCCATAGAGCAGACCCTAAAGTCCAGCAACGTCAGACCTCACCTGATGCTCAAGTTTAGTTTGCGCATTTCGAGGACGCGAGAGCCGGTAGCCCATTATAGGCTTAAGAGGGAAATAATTCATTCTAACCATGCGGGCTTTTTGTTTGCCGGGTGGCCATGGCCCCAATAGCCTCTTAAAGCTTCTGGGTGGCATCTCAACTCTAGTCTCCCGTGGCACTGCTGCGTCATGAACCACAAACCGTTGGCAACCGCCGAACTCGCCGAATTGACCGCCGGGCTGCATCGCCTTTCCAAGAACCTTTGGTGGACTTGGAACCAAGAGCCGCAGGAGCTCTTTCACGACCTCTCGCCGCGTGGCTGGACCAACCTTTACCACAACGCCGTCGCTATCTTGCACGAAGTATCCGACTATGAACTGCGGATGCGTCTCCAAGAGCCCGAGTTTGCCGATCGAGTGCGCACGGTACTTAAAAATTTCGATGCGTACCTGCACAGTAAAGACACCTGGGGCGCACAGAATGCGCCAGAGTTGTTGAAGAATCCCGTCGCATACTTTAGTGCCGAATTCGGCTTTCATGAAACCTTGCCGATTGCGGCAGGAGGCCTCGGGATGCTGGCGGGTGATCACGCCAAGGCGGCAAGTGATCTTGGTCTAGGCTTCGTGGGCATCACGCTCTTTTACCGTGAGGGCTACTTCCAGCAGACCGTCAACGCGGATAATTGGCAAACAGAGTATTATGCGCAGCTAAATCCGCATAACCTGCCTATTGAGCCGGTGCTCAACCCCAACGGAGATCCTTTGGTTTGCACGGTGAAGGTGGCGACTAGCACGATGAGTTTCCGTGCGTGGCGCGCCAACGTCGGCCGTTGTCCAGTGTATCTCCTTGACGCGAATCTCCCTGAGAACGAGCCCCACCAGCGGGATCTCACTCTTCGCGTCTACGGCGGCGACAGCACCACCCGCGTGATGCAAGAAATCCTGCTGGGCGTCGGCGGCGTGCGACTCCTCCGCGAGTTGGGCTTGCAACCCTCAACTTTCCACATGAACGAAGGCCATGCGGCGTTCCTCACGCTGGAACTGGCGCGCGAAAAAATGGCGGAGGGGAAGCCCTTTGGGCAGGCGTGGACCGAAACGAAACAGCAGTGCCTGTTCACCACTCATACACCAGTCGAGGCCGGGCACGATCGGTTCAGCAGCGAGCTCATGAGCTTCGCGGCAAACCAGTTCTCCGCCAACTTGAAACTATCCCACCAAGAGTTGATGGGGCTGGGGCGCGTGCATCCCTCTGCTGAGCGCGAGCCGTTTTGCATGACGGTGTTGGCACTCAAGGGCTCCCGCGCCGCCAATGGCGTTAGCGAACTTCACGGGGCTGTCAGTCGAGAGATGTGGCAGTGCCTCTATCCTGGCAAGCCTGTTAATGAAGTGCCCATTGGGCATGTAACCAACGGGGTGCATGTGGCAGGTTGGATGAAAGGCACGGTTCGCCGTTTCTGGCGCAAAAAACTCGCCACCGCCCATGAGCTGCCAGACAACTCGACCAGCGCGACTACGCGCTTTTGGAAGAGCAAACCCGTTATTGATTGGGAACGTGAAATCAACGAACCGCAGTTCTGGGCCTGTATGGCAGACGCCACGTTCATTTCTGACGAAGAACTGTGGTCCCTGCGCTATCGGTTGCGCCGGGAGTTGGTCGAGTTTTCCCGGCGTCGGCTTTTGCTTCAAGGTCAACGCCTAACGCAGGGCGATTTTATCACCTTTGATCATATGTTGAACCCGGACGCGCTGACCATCGGCTTCGCGCGTCGGTTTGCCACTTACAAACGCGCGCCGCTCATCTTTCAGCAATTCGAGAACATCGTGAAACTGGCCCACGACAAGCAGCGTCCCGTGCAGTTCATTTTTGCTGGCAAGGCCCATCCCCGCGACGATGAGGGCAAGCGTTTCATCCAGCACATCATTCACCTTAGTAAGTTCAGCGATCTCAAAGGGCACTTGTTCTTCATCGAGAACTACGATGTCCATGTCGCCCGTCAGATGGTTTCCGGCTGTGATGTTTGGCTTAATAATCCGCGCCGTCCCCTCGAGGCCTCCGGGACCAGTGGCATGAAGTGCGGCACCCACGGTTGCCTGAACATGAGCATCATGGATGGCTGGTGGCGAGAAGGCTTCGATGGAACCAATGGCTTCTCCATTGGTGATGACACTCACCCCGCGAGTATCGAGGAACAAGATCGCCGTGACAGCGAGAATACCTTCAAGGTCCTCACTGAAGAAGTTATTCCCTGCTTTTACAACCGCGATGCCACCGGCATCCCGCGCTTGTGGCTCGGCAAGATCCGCCGCGCCATGACCACACTAGTACCGCAGTTTAGCACTTGGCGCATGGTGCAAGAATACACGCAAAAATATTATCAGTCGCGTTAACTGCGGGAGAGAGTGGCGTCAGGCGTAGGTTTCAATTCTCTTTCAGTTCTGAGCCGCAACTGGCCGCACGCGGCATCAATGTCGCCACCCTTCTCACGTCGCAAGGTAGCGGTGACTCCAAACTTCTCAAGGGCGGCTAGAAATTGCTCGCAAATGGCCTCGGAAGGACGAGCCCACGGCAGTCCCTCGATAGTGTTGTAAGGGATCAAGTTCACTTTCGCGCGAAGTCGTCCGGCTAAGTTAGCCAGCGGCTTGGTCTGATCTAGGCCATCGTTCATTCCTGCGATGAGGATGTATTCAAAAGTGATAAGTTGATCCTTCGCACGCTGATAATCCCCAAGCGCGGCAGCCAATTCGGGGAGCGGATACTTTCGGTTCACCGGCATGATGCGAGTGCGTACTTCGTCGGTCGCGCCATGTAGCGAGATTGCAAGACGGAATTGTTCCGGTTCAGCTGCGAGCTTGCGAATCTGTGGCGCTAGCCCGCTGGTGGAAATAGTAATTTTGCGCGCACCAATGCCGCCGCCCCAAGGCGCGTTAAGTATTCGGAGCGCTTTCAGCAAGTGGTCGTAGTTTGCCAGGGGCTCGCCCATGCCCATAATGACGAGGTTGTTCACGGTTCGTGTCGTATGACGGGTAACAGTCTGCGTAGGACCCTCTCCCGACACCTGCGATCCATCACTTGCCGTCACTCGCTCCACTGCCAGTACTTGCTCCACTATTTCCTCTGGGCCGAGGTTGCGCTTCCAGCCGTCCAGGCCACTTGCGCAAAACTTACAGCCGTATGCACAGCCAACTTGCGTAGAAACGCAAAGCGTGTGCCGATCACTGGCTTCTCCATAAAGGGCTGGGTTGGCCGGAATGAGAACGCTTTCAATCAATGCGCCATCTGCTAACCGCCACAGAAATTTGCGTGTGGCATCCTGCGCGCCCTGCTGGCGAACAAGTTTCAAAGTGTTTAAGGCAAAGCGGGCCGACAATTTTTCACGCAAGGTCTTTGGCAAGTTCGTCATCGCCTCCCAATCGCCCGCGCGACGCGCGTAAAGCCAATCCAAAATTTGCCCGGAGCGGTAGGCCGGTTCGCCCCACTCATTTAGGCAGGTTTCCAATTCAGCTCGATCTAGCGCCTTCACATCCGACAGCATGGATACTATGTTGGCTCCTACCTCGTGAAAGGAAAGCTCAACAAGCGCATGACGGTTCTACGCACGAGTAAAAACATGCCCGTTAATTTGGGAGGCAGGGACATGCGATCCCAGCGGTCTTCATGTTTGTACTTTCTCAAGCTTGAAGATCTCTACGTCAACCGACTTGACGGTGAGCAGGGAACACGGGTCGTTTTTGAAAGCGAAACCAGCGCGCGAAGCGGGTTCGGTGCTTATGACTTCGGCTTTGGTTGCTAGATAACGATAAGGTTCGTGGTAAACGCGGCCTGTGTAGATACCGCCATTTGCTTTGGCAGTGAACAACGCATAACGTTCGAGCAGAAAGAATTCCAAACTTCCCGGAATCGCCAGGCGAGTGTCGCCGTCTGTGGCCCAGCGATAACGAGCCTCGCGTGAACCATGGCGCTGGCAGTAATAATCAATCACACCGCCTATTCGGCGGGCGGTCATGCGGGCGTTAAAATAGGGCAAGTGGAATAACCGCCGCGCAATTTTAACTGCGATGGGTTGATTGCAATCCAAGGAGTAAAACCAAACCCCGGGGCGCCCCTTTTCATCGTAGACGTAAGTGCGCACGTTGAGTTCCAGAAACCAAGATAGCCACGGTAGCGGAGGCAAAAGGGCTGGCCGAATGCGCTCCATGAAGAATGGGACAATCCCAACATAAGCCTTGCCCTCGTAGGTATCGCAAAATAAACCGGGGGGTAGAGTGGCCTGAACTTCAGCGGGAACCGCCTCCCAATGCGCAAACAGCAAATTACTCCAACGCTGATGCCCCACAGAAAAACTCGCCGGGCGATGACGCACAGCTTCGCGTTGCTCGGGGGTTGGGGTGGTCATTTAACCCAACGCTTGAAGGACGAGATCAAGGTGCTCGGCGGGTTTGACCTTGTTTAAGATCGCTAGCACCTTGCCATCGGGGCCGATGATGACGGTACTGCGCTCAGTGCCCATGTACTTCTTACCATACATAGATTTTTCCACCCACATGCCGTAGGATTGAACTATTTCCTTTGTCTCATCACTGATTAGCGGGAACGGCAAACTCTGTTTTTTTATAAAACTGGCGTGGCTGCTAGACGAATCAACACTGACGCCGAAGACAGCGGCTTTTTTTTGTATGCTTTTCCAACCGTCACGCAACGCGCAGGCTTGGACGGTGCAGCCCGGAGTGTTGTCTTTCGGATAGAAGTACAGCACTACGGTTTGTCCCTTGAGGTCAGCTAGGGAGACGATTGCACCCGTGTTGTAGTTTCCTCCAACGACGGGTGCTTTGAAGGCAGGGGCAGTTTTTCCAATTGGTAAGGAGGGCATATTTATTAACTTGTTTGGCTCTATCTATTACGCTCTGGAAGATTGTATCTGATCTCTCAGTTTGGCGGCGTGGTCGGTTATTTCGCGTCGTTGCGCGGGAGTGAGGCGGGTGGCGTTGCGCACCTGCATGACGGTACGAGGATTTTTGGCGAGCATGGCTTCGTGGCGTTGAAGAAAGTCCCAGTAGAGTGTCGTAAAGGGACACGCCTTCGGTCCAGTGCGTTGAGCGGGATCAAATTTGCAGCCTGCACAGTAGTTGCTCATGCGCTGTATATATTTACCGCTAGCGATGTACGGCTTGCTTGCCATGACGCCCCCATCAGCGTACTGCGACATTCCGAGCGTGTTAGGAAGTTCCACCCATTCTACAGCATCTACATGCACGGCAAGAAACCATTCATGCACCTGTTGAGGTTGAGCGCCCCACAACAGTGCAAAGAGACCGGTTACCATTAGCCGCTGGATGTGATGCGAGTAGCCATGACGCAGTGTTTGGCCGATCGTATCGCGCAAACAAATCATGTCGGTATCACCTGTCCAATAAAACGCAGGAAGCGGTTGTTGAGCATCTAATGTGTTGCGCTTTAGATAACCGGGCATGAGCAGCCAATAAACACCACGTACGTATTCGCGCCAGCCAAGGATTTGTCGAATGAACCCTTCCACAGATGCCAAAGGTGCGCGCCCACTTCGAAAAGCTTTTTCAGCGGCAGCAATCACCCTACGAGGAGAAAGCAGTTTCAGGTTCATGGCTGCGCTTAGGCGCGAGTGAAATAACCATGGTTCATTAGTCCACATCGCGTCCTGCCAGCGCCCAAACTCAGGTAACCGATATTTGATGAAGTCTTGCAACGCCAAGTCTGCATCCGCCGGCGTGACTGGCCAATCGAATGCGTCTAGTGATCCAGGATTGTTTTTGAACCTTTCGTTCACCAGAGCTATTACCTCGCGTGTAACGGCATCAGGTTCGAAGCGTCGGGGTCGCGGGCGCAGCGAGTCAGGGCCATTTTTGCCGAACGACTCGCGATTCTCAGCATCGTAATTCCAGGTGCCACCTTCTGGTTCGTCACCGTCCATGAGCACGCAGTGTTTGCGCCGTAACTCGCGGTAGAAGAACTCCATACGCAGCTGCTTGCGGCCCTTTGCGTGTTGGCGAAAGTCTTCGTGTGTGCAGAAAAAATGCTCGTCCTCTTTGACGTGGAGCGGCACTCCGGTCCCAATGGCGATTTTTTCAAAAGCCCTTGCCAAGTGCCATTCCCCGGCCTGCACCATGATGAGTGCATTCGGACGAAGACGCCGCACATCTGCCTCAAACCGCAAGGTCAGACTTTCCTCTATGCCATCGCCTAGCTCGCGATAATGTACCACCCAGCCGCGTTCACGCAGCGCGTCGCGAAAGTGGCGCATGGCGGCAAGAAAGATGGCGATGCGGGCTTTCGCACTCCAGACGCGAGTGCTTTCCTCGGACGCCTCTGACATCCACACGGCATCCTGTGCGGGATCGAATTCATTGAAAGCCGCCGAGTTTGGGTCGAGTTGATCCCCAAGGACCACCACTAGATTTCGCGGCCGAGTGTTTGGATCGCGAGACATGAAAAATGTACCGATAAAACTATCGAGCCTTCACAGTGGATAGTCCGCCAGCCGCCGCAGAGCGCGTCAACCCCTCGACTTCCGACTTGGAGCAGCCATTGCCTCGTGATTAGGCAGGCCGCGTTGTGCGGTCACGGTAGAACAGAGAACTATCGAACCGTGAGCATCAGTCGGACGAAGTTGAAGCGATTGATGGCAGTATTTTTCATGGTGGAAAATAGTTTGGGTTACTTCGCGGGAGTGACGTCAAGTTTCTTCACGCGGATGCCGCGGTAGCGGACAAATTTGCCGGCGTAATCTTCGGGCTTGCCGCCACCATGGACTTGCAGGGCGATGCCGCCGTGCGCCGGGTGCCGCGCTTCGGTTTCCGTCCATTCCATGAACTTAACGCCGTTTATCCAGGTCGTGATGGTCGGCTTGTCACCACCCACGATCCGCGCGCGCAGCTCGTTCCACTCACCGTGCCGCCAGAACCTCGACCACGCCTCAGGCAATACGGGCAGCGGCGTCTGTGGGTTGCCGGTGGGCTTCGCCTCGATGGTCGTGACCTTGTCGGTGAAGTTGTAGTTCCGCAGATGCGGTTTACCGCCGAGCCCCTCGCCGTAGATACCCATGAGGTTGCCACCAGTATGGTAGTCAATCATGGCTTGATACGCTTTGCCGTCCTCGGTGCTGCGGAGGAAGAGACCACTGTCCGGGCCAAAATCGTTCTTCATTTCCACCACCACTTCAAAGTCGCCGAACTTTTCATCTGTAATGATGATACCGCCGTTACCGGGCTGGTCCTGCGAACCGTGAATGGCCCCGTCCACAATCTCCCATTTACCGCCACTGGTGTTTTTGCTCGTGCGCGAATGACCTGTCTTCGTGCTGACGTGCCAGCCGGTTAGCGTCTTGCCATCAAAAAGCGTCTGCCAGCCGTCCTTGTCCGGCTCAGCGGCGCTCGCGCCGGTTAGAAGTGTGATGGTGAGTGCGAGAGTGGTGTGTGTTTTTATGTTCATCGTTTGTTGGACGGTTTCGGCTGAGTTCTGCGTGCAGTCCTGGCCCGCTGACGCCCACTCACGCGGCCGACCGTCACTTCCGGCCCGCGGTAGAGAATGCCTGCGGTCGCGGTCTCCTGTAGCAGCAGTTCGGAGAGCAGCGGCAGCGCGGGCCGGAGCCGCTGCCAGAGGTAGGCGGCGAGGTTCTCCGTCGTAGGAATCTCCAAACCGGGCAGTTCGTTTAGGAGGTGATGATCCAGATCGGCCAGCACGGGCAGAACGGCGGCCTTGATGTCCTCGTAGGCCACGACCATGCCGGTGCGCGGGTGGATAGGGCCGTGGCAGCGGACTTCAAGGTGAAATGTGTGGCCGTGGATTCGCCCGCAACGGTGGCCGGGAACGAGTCCGGGCAGCTGGTGTGCGGCGTCGAACGAGAAGCGTTTAAACACGGTGGGCATGAGCTCAGGCGAAACGGACTGTGGCACTCGTCTTCAAGTTTTCAACGGCCAGACCCACCACGGCATCCGGCGCATCACACAGGCGCGCGGCGTCAGCCAATGCCTGAAGGGCACGGCGGCTCAGGCATGCCGGTTCAGTTGTTTGCGCGGCTAGGTGGCGTAGCACGTGAGCTGGGACATTCATGTCATCGCACCAACAGGGGCCCTTGCATAAGCAGCCGACTGCCAACCGGCACTCATTGTCCTCTCCGGTGAGCGGGCATCGCCGGTCGGAGGCAAGAACCACGTTTGGCCCGGAGGAAAGCTGATTCATGCTTTTACCAGCGGTGTGCCGTCCTGTGCGGTCTGATAAACCTGCGCAGGATCGAATACCTTTTCCTTTTCTAAAAACTTCAGTGCGAAGTCTGGGCTGGGTCCGAGCTGCTCAACTTCGCGAAAGAAACACGAGCGATAGCCGACGTGGCAGGACGCGCCGCCCTTAATGCGTACTCGAAGCAGCATGCAATCTTGGTCGTCATCCACCAGCACATGCTCAACGCGCTGTACGAGGCCACTTTGCTCACCTTTGCGCCATAGCTTCTGTCGCGAGCGCGACCAGTAATGCGCCTCGCGCGTGGCGAGCGTGAGGGCCAGCGCCTCGGCGTTCATCACGCCGACCATGAGCACCTCGAGCGTATCGGCGTCCTGCGTGACACACGGGATGAGGCCGCGCTCGTCGAACTTGGGCTGGAGCTGCGCGCCCTCCTCGATCTCGAGGAGACTGCCGCGCGCGGGAAACTTAATCGGACTGCTAGGTTGAGATTTCATAAAGTCATGAGATTGTCGGCCTGGTGTTATTTTCCTTTGGTCACACCTGTATCGCTGGTTGACCTGACGCCAATCCACCTTGCTGCATACTGCCACGCCATGCGGTGGTGAAAAGTAGCGAGCTGTCTCCGAGGCGGACGAATTCGGTTATGAGGACGAGAGGCTTCATTTAGTGCCTATTCTTAATGGGGCAACAGCCAGTGTAAGCGGAAGTCGGAATATGCCACGGGTGGCGTTCGCAACATCAGTTGCTCCTCTCGATAAAAACGGTTTTTGGGCTGGTAGGTCAAGTCTGCGAAGCAGTAAGCGTTTTGCACCTTGCCGCTTGCTTTAGAGAGCATGCTTACTATTTCCAGAGTATGCTTAACCCACCCGTTTTCGCATGCTCTAATGACCAAGCAGAAATCCCATCTTACGTTTTACTTTATCGCCGAGGCTAACCGGTTTGTTCAGGAAAATTGAATGTCTTAAAGATCTCTTCCACCACCTCATCCACCGGATTAGGCGGATAGGTCAATTAGCAACTGAGTGAGTCGGCGATGATCGGATGTTTGGCCTCACGCAGCCAGTGCGCTTGGCCTCTGCACTCGTGCGTTAATCAGGCTCTCGAAAATGAGACGACCGTCTTTGCTGCCCAAGAGCGGCTCGCAGGCTCGTTCAGGGTGCGGCATGAGGCCGGCCACGTTGCGGCGTTCGTTGCAGATGCCGGCGATGTGCTCCAGCGCACCGTTGGGGTTAGCGTCGTCGGTCAGTTCGCCCTGCGCGTTGCAGTATTGCCAAAGGATTTGGCAGTTGGCCTTCATCTGCACCAGCGTATTGCTGTCGGCGAAGTAACAGCCTTCCCCGTGAGCAATGGGCACGTGCAGCAACTTACCCTCGGGAATTTGCGAAGTGAATGGCGTATCGCGCGTCACGGTCTTGAGGAAAACGTGCTCGCAGCGAAACTGAAGCGAGCGGTTGCGGATGAGTGCGCCGGGTAACAGGTGCGCCTCGCATAGCACCTGGAAACCGTTGCAGATGCCAATGACCAGCCCACCGTTGTCGGCGAACTGCTTCACGGCCTGCATCACCGGGCTGAAGCGTGCGATGGCCCCGCAGCGCAGGTAATCTCCGTAACTAAAGCCGCCGGGCACGATGACCGCGTCGACGTTGCTTAAGGAATTGTCCTTATGCCAAACCAATCGCGCGGAATGGCCGAGCACGCGCACGGCGTGGACGGCGTCTTGGTCGCAGTTCGAGGCGGGGAATTGGAGGACGGCAAAGTTCATTTTTGCGTTCGACCTGATCTACCAGATGTCAGATCGCTGACCACTGACAGCTCTACTCAATTTCCAGTTTGTAATCCTCGATCACCGGGTTGCTCAAAAAACGATGGCAAGCCTCATTGAGTGCCGTTTGCGCAGCGGCACGGTCAGTGCCAGGCGCGAGGTCAATCTCCACATACTTGCCGACATGGACGCCTGCTACGCCTGCGTAACCCATATGCTCCAGCGCACTCTGCACGGTCTTGCCCTGCGGATCGAGGACAGCCTTTTTTGGCGTGATGATGATTTTGGCTTTCATTCAAGAGCGGGCAAAGCCGCTAAAACGAAAGGATGTTGGCGGAATACCTTTGGGTCAGGCGAGAGTTTTTTGTGACCTTGCGAGGCGTAGCCATCTAGTTGACGGTGATTCGCAAGCGCCATGTTGCCGGCGGTCAGACAGAGGCCACATAGACTGTTGTTCCCCAATGGCGGCGATTGCAAAACGCCGCCATAGACTCAATGCAAGGCCGTCGCGCGCCATTCGCTAGGCTGGCCAGCCACAGATTCGGTCCAAAACCCAAGACACTCTCCAGCACGGTGACGCCGTGTGGGCAGCCATGAAAATCCTAGTTGAATCGCCCGACCTTTGGGGGTCGCCCCAAGGGCACCTTAATCTGGGGAAGAAATCAGCGCTATATCGCGCAGGTTTTGGTCGCGAAAGAGAGCATGGGCAAATGGAAGTGGTGGAAGCCGCCCGAAAAACCCGCGCCCGCCGGAGCGTTTGGCCCCGGCGGGTGTGAGCGAGTGAATGGATTACTTTTTGGCGGCGGGCTTGAACTCGTCGTGGCAGGCCTTGCAGTTCACGGCCTTCTTGTATTTGTCGGACGCGCCGTCTTCACCCTTCTCGAGGGCGGCGGTGGCGTTGACCAGATCGGTGCAGAGCTGCACCCACTTCTTCTGGTCGCCCTGCGGCGGCTTGGCGGCGCACATGGCCTTGTAGGCGGCAACCATGCCGGCGAGCTCTTCCTTGGAGCACTGGCCCGCGCCGGCCTTCTTGCAGGCGGGATCGGTGCCTTTCGGAGCCTTGTGGTATTTGGCCATTGCATCCTTGATGGGATTCTTGGCGTCGGCGGCGGTCAGGACGGTGACGCACAAGCCGAGGGCCACGGCCAACACGGCCGAGGCGCGTAATGCGGTCTTGGTGGTTTCTTTCATGTTATTTGTTTGGTGCTGCTGTATGTGGACTGCTGCTGTCCCGATCAACCGAGCTGCAAGGCGGCCCGGCTGTCTGGGAATGGTTGTCAGACATTGGATGCTCGGGCGCGGATTACATTCATGAGCGGGTGGCCGGGACGCCCTTCGCATTCTGATGCTGAAGGTTGGTCTGACCCAAGGTGCGGCAGCAACAGTCTTCAACCGGGCTTAGGAGGAGAGATCAGTTCTGCTGGCCGAGCGGGTGTGCAAACTTAATCCGATTTTCGTGCGAATGAGGCCTTTGCTTTGAATTTCAATTTCGGCAAAAAGTTTTGCCTCGCTTTATCGTGGAGTGTAAAACTTACTGACTTTTTAGTTGATCAGGCATGAGCGTCTTTCCTCGACTTTGGCATTTTACTCGGGCCTCGCTTCGCGGACTTTTTCTGGCGGGCCTGCTCGCCGCGCTTGGGAGTACGGGTTGCTCCGTTAAGCGACTCGCCATCAATCAGCTTGGGGACGCGCTCTCGAACGGCGGTGGCAGCTTTGCCACGGATGACGACCCCGAACTCATCCGAGACGCTGCGGCCTTCAGCCTCAAGCTGATGGAGGCACTCTTGGCTGAGGCGCCAAGTCATCGTGAATTGCTTCAAGCCTTAGCCAGCGGTTTCACTCAATACGCTTACGCTTTCGCGCAACAACCGGCGGACGAGTTGGAGGAAAAAGACCTCACCGCCGCTACGGCGGGCCGAGCGCGGGCGAAACGTTTGTATCTCCGCGCCCGCAATTACGGCCTACGCGGTCTCGAGGTGAAGCACCCGGGCTTTGAGAAATTGCTGCGTGCGAATCCCGTTGCCGCCGTCCGCGAGCTGCAGAAGAATGACACGCATCTGGTTTACTGGACCGCTGCGGCTTGGGCCGCAAGCATCTCTCTTTCGAAGGATAATCCCGATGCCATCGCCGATTTGCCGCTGGCGGCAGCGTTGATTGACCGAGTGCTGGCGCTGGACGAGGAATTTGATTTCGGGGCGATCCACTCCTTCCTGATCACCTTCGAACTAGCGCGACCTAACGCGGGCCCGGACGCGATCGCGAGGTCGCGGCATCACTTCGCGCGGGCGGTGAAGCTCAGTGGTGGTAACCAGGCAGCGCCTTACGTTGCGCTCGCGGAAAATGTCGCAGTAAAACAGCAGAACGCTACCGAATTCAAAGCCTTGCTCGAGCAAGCACTCGCCGTTAAAGTGGATCAAAATCCCGAATGGCGCCTAGTGAACACTATCATGCAACGCCGCGCCAAGTGGCTCCTGGGTCGAGTGGAAGATTTAATACTGCCGGCCTTGCCGCCGGAACCAAAGAAATAGCTGCGATGAATCAATTCTATAGTACAAAATTTAGAGCTCAATGCTGTCTATCGAATGCACTCAGGGGAGCGAATAGCCTGCGCCTGACCTTGGGTATTCGACCGTGGTTCATGCTCGTCTGGCTCGGAACGACGCTCGCCCTCTCCGCCGCTGCCCCTGTCAAAATTCGCCTCGCGACCCTCGCGCCCAAGGACACATCACTGCACAAAACCCTGCAGCAGATGGGTGAGGCATGGAAAAAGACCACGGCGGATCAAGTTCAACTCACCATCTATACCGATGGCACGATGGGCGGTGAGGCCGACATGGTGCGCCGGATGCGTGGCGGGCAAATTCAGGCGGCGATGCTCTCTGGGCCTGGCCTCGCGCAAATCGAGGATTCCGTTCGCGCGCTTCAGTTGATGCCCATGATGTTTCAATCACTTGACGAGTTTGAGTATGTCTTTGGAAAACTGCGGCCTGGCTTGGACAAGAAATTTCGTGACAAAGGTTTTGAAGTTATCCTTTGGGGCGATCTGGGCTGGGTGCGATTCTTCTCCAAGCAGCCTGCCCGGCGTATTGATGACTACCGCAAAATGAAAGTCTTCGTCTGGACCGGCGACACACGATCCGGCGAAGTCATGAAAGCCATGCGCGTCAACGCCGTGCCCGCCGAGCATACGGACACCCTGCCGGGTCTTCAAACTGGCCTATTCGACGTGGTACCAACGGTGCCTATCTACGCATTGGCCGGCCAATTCTACGGCCCCGCCTCGCACATGCTGGAGCTGAACTGGGTGCCTCTCGTGGGCGCAACCATCGTCACCAAGAAAGCATGGGACGCAACGCCCGCTGACAAGCGCGCTGAGTTGATGAAGGCCGCCGCGGAAGCCGGTCGACAAGTACAAGCGCAAGGCCGCAAGGAAAGCGACGAGGCGGTTGCTGCGATGGAGAAGCGCGGCTTAAAAGTTATCAAGCCTACGCCAGAGGACATCGCTGACTGGCTTAAATTTATGGATGAAGCCTACCCGCGCATCCGGGGTAACATGGTTCCTGCTGACATGTTCGACGAGGTCGTGAAGCTCGTGAAGGAGTATCGCGCGAAGGCAAAATGAACCGAGCAAAGCACCGTGATGTTGGGTGCGCGATGCGTGAGTGTTGCGCTGCCGAAAAAGCACTCGTGCATCATGCGACACGCCCTACGCAAAGCCCCACGCCGCGCTCATGTTAGTCACCGCCGCAGCTGCTGAATCAGTTCCCGCCACCGGACTGCGTGCTCGGCTGCGCCAAGCTGAAAACCTCCTGCTCAGTGTCGTGTTAATCACGCTGATTGGGATGCCCTTGCTGGAAGCCTTTTTGCGGAAAGCCTTTCAGGTTGGCATCCCTGGCGCGACCGTCTTGGTTCAGCACTTCACACTCATCATTGGAATGCTCGGCGGCGCTTTGGCCGCGCGGGACAGTCGACTGCTAGCGATGTCCGCGCTGCCGACGATCCTGCCGGAGAAAGGCAAGCTATTCGCTGCGTTATTCAGCGGCACAATCGCGACGACCGTCGCTCTTTTCCTCACCGTGGCGGGCGTCGAGTTCGTGAAGACGGAAAAAGAGAGCGGCAACTTCCTCGTCAGCACGGTGCCGATCTGGTGGGTGCAGGTTATCACACCCATTGGTTTCGCCCTCGTGACGGGACGGCTGTTGTGGAACGCTTCCCCCCAGTGGTGGGGACGCCTCGTTGTCTTTGTCGCGAGTGGTCTGCTCGTCTGGCTCGCCACCCACCCGCCCACCGACCCGGCCAAGCTCGTATGGCCCGCGATCGCTACGCTGATCGCTGCGACTGTGTTGGGTGCGCCTATTTTCGTCACGCTCGGCGGCGCGGCGATGATTCTTTTCTGGGGTGAGGACCTGCCCATTGTGGCTGTGGCCATCGACCACTACCGGTTAGTCACTAACCCCACGCTGCCGACCATCCCGCTTTTCACGCTCGCAGGTTACCTCCTCGCGGAAGGGGGCGCTTCCAAACGACTCGTCGCAGTGTTCCAGTCCTTGTTCGGCTCGTTCCGGGGTGGGCCAGCTATCGTCACGGCGCTGGTCTGCACATTTTTTACCTCGTTCACTGGTGCAAGCGGCGTGACCATTCTCGCGATGGGCGGCCTGCTCATGCCCGTAATGCTTGCGGCTCGTTACTCCGAGCGTAATGCACTTGGCTTACTCACCGGCTCGGGCGCTCTGGGGTTGCTCTTCCCACCTTCGTTGCCGCTCATCCTCTATGCCATAATCGCCGGCTCCAAGGCGCAAGCGGCGGGCGTGACTATTGAAAAGATGTTTCTCGCCGCCTTGCTGCCCGGCCTGCTCCTTGTGGCGTTGACTGCGTGGTGGGGAGTGAGCCGTGGCCCCAAAGGTGAGGCCAATCGGCCCACGTTCAATGGTGCTGCCGCCCGTGCGGCCTTGTGGGAGGCAAAGTGGGAGCTCGCCGTGCCATTCGTAGCGCTCATCGCGCTCTTTGGCGGATTCGCCACGCCCGTCGAGGCGGCGGCGGTCACGGCACTTTATGTCTTCATCGCAACCGTCTTCATCCATCGAGACCTTAAGCTCACCGCTGACATTCCGCGCGTGCTGACTGAGTGCGGCCTGCTCGTTGGCGGCGTGCTAATGATCCTCGGGGTCGCCCTAGGCCTGACCAACTACCTTGTAGACGCGCAGATTCCCGCCAAGGCCGTTGAGTGGGTCACCGCCAGCATTAAGTCGAAGTGGGCCTTCCTCCTTGCACTCAACCTCTTGCTCTTGCTCGTCGGCTGCTTCATGGACGTGTTGTCTGCCATCGTGGTCATCGTGCCGCTGCTGGTGCCGCTTGGCTCGGCTTTTGGGATCGACCCGCTGCATCTCGGCATCATATTTCTCGCGAATATGGAATTAGGTCTCCTCGCGCCAACCGTTGGCATCAATATTTTCTTAGCTTCTTACCGTTTCAAAAAACCTGTGATGGAAGTTTCGCGAGCCGTGCTGCCCATGCAGGGCGTACTCATCATTGGCGTGCTGCTCATTACTTACTTCCCACCGCTCACGACGTGGTTGCCAAAGTTGTTTGGAAAATGACGCGCTTCCGCCGCTTGACGGCTATTCGTGCCTACCTAAAATTCTCAAACTTTCTGGGCGACCGGACACCCGCCCTCAAATGACGCTAGAAAACGATAACTGCCACATACCATGACCAAGATCGCTGAAATTCAGGCCCGCGAAATCCTCGACTCCCGCGGTAACCCCACCGTCGAGGTGGACGTTCTGCTCGAATCCGGCGTCCTCGGCCGCGCCGCCGTTCCGTCAGGTGCCTCCACCGGCGAGCATGAAGCCCTTGAGCTTCGCGATGGGGACAAAATGCGTTATCTCGGCAAGGGCACGAGCAAGGCAGTTAAGAACATCGTCGAAAAAATCGCGCCTATCCTCAAGGGCATGAACTGCACCGACCAATTATCTGTGGACGGCGCCATGCTCGATCTCGACGGCACCGGCTTCAAAAAGTCCAAGCTTGGCGCGAACGCAATCCTCGCCGTCTCACTTGCCAACGCTAAGGCCGCCAGCGCCGTGCTCGGTCAACCGCTCTTCAAATATCTCGGCGGACCAAATGCAAAAGTGCTCCCCGTACCCATGGCCAACGTCATTAACGGCGGCGCTCACTCCGACGCCCCGATTGACTTTCAAGAATTCATGATCATGCCGCACGGCTTTGCCACCTTTAGCGAAGGCTTGCAGGCTATCACAGAGATTTTCCACGCGCTCAAAGGCGTGTTGAAGAAAAAGGGCCTGTCCACCGCTGTCGGCGATGAGGGAGGTTTCGCTCCGAAGCTCGACAGCGCCGATGCCGCGCTCGACGCCATCGCGCAGGCCGTAAAAGATGCTGGTTACAAGCTCGGCAAGGACATTTTTCTAGCCCTTGATGTGGCCGCTTCCGAGTTTTACACCGGCAACGAAACCTACACTTTCAAGAAGAGCACCGGCCAAAAGCTCTCTGGTGATGAGATGGTCGATTTTTACGCCCGCCTCTGCGCTAAGTATCCGATTGTCAGTATCGAGGACGGTTGCGCAGAAGGGGATTGGGTGACGTGGAAGAAACTCACCGACAAGCTGGGCTCCAAGGTCCAACTCGTAGGCGACGATCTCTTTGTCACCAATGTGCAGTTTCTTCGTAAGGGTATTGATACCGGCACCGCCAATGCCATCCTCGTGAAAGTGAACCAAATTGGCTCCCTCACCGAGACGCTTGACGCCGTAGAACTCGCCCACAAGAACGCTTACCGGGCTGTTCTCTCGCACCGGTCCGGCGAAACCGAGGACGCTACCATCGCCGATATCGCCGTGGCGACCAACTGCGGTCAGATCAAGACCGGCTCGCTTAGCCGCACCGACCGCACGGCGAAGTATAATCAACTCCTGCGGATCGAGCAGTTGCTCGGTAAGCACGCGGTTTATGCTGGTCGCAGTGCCTTGCCCAAGGGCCGCTGAATCTCGCAGACCTCCCCGCCGGCTTCGTGAAAACTCTTCCACTGGGCCAGCAGAGTTCTAACCGCGGAGCTCTTAGCGCACATTGCTTACGACAACCGGCGAATGTCTTTCATCTCACTCGCGTCTGCTTTGACTTAATGAAACTCGCTCCCATCCTCTACATCCTTCTGCTTGCCGCTTCTTTGCCTGCCGCGGATGCTCCAAAGCCTAAACCTGCGGCATACCTCACTGAAGCAGAGGCCCGTGCCGCCGGCCCAGACTTCGACCTGCAGGGCGAATACGCTGACGCTAACTTCGGCGCCCAAGTAATCGCGCTTGGCGACAGCAAATTCCGGCTCGTCCTTCACACTGGGGGCTTGCCTGGCGCAGGCTGGGACAAATCCGCGAAGACCGAAGTCGAGGGTGCACTCACTGGCGCAAAGGCTGTCTTTAAGGGCGGCGAGGGCAAGCCCTCTGCTGAGGCCGCTGGAGGTCTGCTCACCGGCACGGACGCGACGGGCAAGGCATTTAAGCTAATCAAAGTCTTCCGTCAGAGTTCCACGCTCGGTGCCAAGCCCCCTGCTGGCGCAAAAATACTCTTCGACGGCTCGAACAGTGAAAGCTGGCAGAATGGCAAGCTCGACGATCGTAAGTTCTTGCGCTGCGGCACCAAGTCCAAGGACGTGATCCAGAGCGGCACGTTGCACCTCGAGTTCTTTTTACCCTTTAAGCCGCTCGGGCGCGGTCAAGACCGTGGCAACTCGGGCGTTTATCTTCAGGACCGCTACGAGGTGCAGGTGCTCGACAGTTTCGGCCTCAAGGGTGAGAACAACGAGTGCGGTGGGATCTACTCCAAGCACCGGCCGGCCCTTAATATGTGCTTTCCTCCGTTAACTTGGCAGACCTACGACATCGAGTTCACCGAGGCGAAGTTCGATGCGGCCGGGATGAAAACGAAGGATGCCACCCTAACGGTGAAGCACAACGGGGTACTCATTCACGACAAGGCCCCGGTCAACTCCGCTACCGCCTCCGCTGGGCTCAAGGAAGGCACCACACCCGGCCCCATCCAACTTCAGGACCACGGGAATCCAATTTATTATCGGAATATCTGGTGGCAGCCAGCGAAGTAGCTCAGCCATGACAAAGAAGTTAAATCGCTTTAGTTCTCCTCTGCATATGCGTACTCAACGCCCGTCGCACGCGCTGTTCCTTTCGTTGGACATACTGAATCCACGAGCGAGGCGGTTCGTCATTTGCTTTGTTCGATAAACCAACACAATCTCAATGAAAATTACCGTTCTACTTACCACGCTCATGTTAACCGCCTCTGCACTTACTGCCGGCTCCGTCCTCGATGTTCCCGTCAAAGACATCAAGGGCAAGGACACTTCGCTCAAACCTTATGCCGGCAAGGTAATCCTCGTCGTCAACGTCGCCTCCAAATGTGGTCTCACGCCGCAATACAAAGGCCTCGAAGCTGCCTACCAGAAATACAAAGACCAAGGCCTCGTGGTCGCGGGTTTTCCTTGCAACCAGTTTGGTAAGCAGGAGCCAGGCACGAATGAAGAGATCCTCTCCTTCTGCTCGACAAAATATAACGTCACCTTCCCAATGTTCGACAAATTGGAGGTCAATGGCGCAGGCCGGCACCCCCTCTACAAAGAACTCATCGGGTCGGGTGGTAAGGATATCGGCTGGAACTTCGGCAAGTTCCTCATTGGTCGCGACGGCAAAGTCATCGCCCGATTCGAACCGCGCACCTCGCCAGACGCTCCCGAAGTTGTGAAGGCCATCGAGGCAGCGCTCGCCGCTAAGTAACACCACTGACACTCCCACAGCGGCGGTCTGAAACCGCCGCTGTGGGATTTTTCATCTGTCGAGTCCAGTTACAGATCACCGACTACAACCAACATCCCAATTTTCTATGCAACTACACCTGCTACTCTCCGCCCTGTTCACCGCCACCTCGCTTGGCCTCGCCGCCGATGCTAAACCTAAGCCCGGCACCTATCTCACCCCCGAGGAGGCGCGCAAGGCTGGCCCAGACTTCGACCTGCAAGGTGAGTTTGCCAGCGACAAGCTCGGTGCGCAGGTCATTGCTCTTGGGAACGACACCTTCCGCGTGGTCTTTCTTAACGGCGGCCTGCCCGGCGCTGGCTGGGACAAGTCGCCCAAAATTGAAATCGAGGGAAAGCGTGACGGGGACAAGGTGAATTTTGAAAAGGACGCGTGGAAAGCTGCGCTCACCAAGGACTCTCTGAGCGGCATGGGCGGGCGCGGCAAGTTCGAGCTGAAAAAACTCAACCGCCAAAGCCCGACATTGGGCGCGAAACCACCAGCCGGCGCGGCAGTGCTTTTCGACGGCTCAAGTTGTGACGGGTGGGCGGGCGGGCACTTTGACGAGCAGGGGCGCAAGTTGCTGGCCGCCGGTAGCAAAACCAAGCAGTCGGACTTTCAGGACTACACGCTCCACGTAGAGTTCTTACTGCCGTTCAAGCCGCTAGGCCGTGGCCAAGATCGCGCTAACTCAGGAGTTTATATGCAGGATCGCTACGAAGTGCAGGTGTTGGATAGTTTTGGCCTTGCGGGCAGAAACAACGAGTGTGGCGGCATCTACTCGAAGACGGAGCCAAGCGTCAACATGTGCTTCCCGCCGCTCGTATGGCAGACCTATGACATTGACTTCACCGCTGCGAAGTTTGACGCCGAAGGCAAGAAAACCAAGAGCGCCGTCATCACAGTAAAGCACAACGGGGTGACCATTCATGACAAGGTCGAGATCAACAGCCCCACCGGCGGAGGCAAGAAGGAGGACACGACGGGTGGAGCCATCCAATTACAAGGCCACGGCAACCCGGTGTTTTACCGCAATGTTTGGCTGGTGAAGAAGTAGTTCGGCGGTCCGCGATCAGTTCACAAACGTGAACTCATTGGCGAGGATGAGCGCATGAGCGTACTCGGCCCAGGCGCTCAACGGGCGCGGGGTGAAAACAGGTCGCGCAGCTGGCTGGAACTTTTTGGCTGCCGCAACTTTGACCGGTGCGGCCGGCCCCGCGGGCTTAGCGGCGGGAGCATTAGCGCCGGCGGCTGGGGACTCCTCAAAAAATGCGAGGCCGAGCTGCACCTCCTGACCCGTGGGCGGACGCTGATAGATCAGGCTGTAAAGGAACGCGATCCGTTTTTCGTCATCTTCAACGCTCTTAAAATCAGTGCGCTCAACAATTTTCCGCGCTTGCTCGATCACGAGCGAGTTGTTCATCAAAAAAAGCGCCTGCTGAGGGACAATTGTCTGGTAGCGTTTTCCATTGGGCATCTCTGGCTGGGCGAAGTCGAAGTGGTTCAGCACCTCGGCCACATTCGCCCGGTCAATGTAGCCGTAGAGCGTCCGGCGCATGGAATAGCTGCCTGCGGGCCGCAGCGCGCCGCCGCCTTTTTTGTCCTTGCCGGCGTTATCGCCCCCACCACCGCCAAGATTCACGGGCCGCCCACCCATCGTGCGGTCGAGCGCGCTGGCCATCGCAAGGATGGAATCGCGTAACGGCTCGAATTCCAGCCGGCGTACGTTTTGTCGCCAGAGTAAACGGTTGAACGGATCCGTCTGCGCGTAACGCGGGTTGTCCGAGCTGGACTGCTGGTAAGTCGCGGAGAGGAGGATGTGCTTATGCAACTTCTTCAACGACCAGTTGTTGTCGGTGAAATAAGTGCTCAAGTAATCGAGCAATTCTGGGTGGCTGGGTGGCGTGCTCATGGTGCCGAAGTCGTCAGGCGTCAGCACAAAGCCCTCGCCAAAGTGGTGTTGCCAGACGCGATTCACCATCACGCGCGCGGTAAGCGGGTTGTTTTTGTTGGCAATGGAGTACGCCAGTTCCAAACGCCCGCTGCCGTATTTGAACGCCGGTGCATTGGGCGTGCGGAAGACTTCCAGATACCTGCGGGGGACGAGGTCGCCCTTGTTATCCTTCTCCCCACGAATGTAAACCGGGGAGTCCTTGGGCCGCTCCGAATCCTGCACGGCCATCGCACGTGCGGGCGCTCCGGGATGCGTCATGTCCAGCCGGTCACCTTGAACAGTGAGTTGTTGCGCTTGCTTCTGGAGCTCCTTCTTATTGGCGGGCTTGCCGCTCGTCCCTTTCGCGGCTTTGGCCTGTGCCATCAGGTCGGCTTCGGCCTTGTCGAGAGCAGTTTTTTCCTTGAGATACTCCGCATACTTCACCCTGTCCGTTGTCGCGATGATCGGCAATTCTTTCGGCTCCTCGGTGCTCGCGAAGATGCCGTGCAATGCGTAGTAGTCTTTCGTCGGGATGGGATCGAACATGTGGTCGTGGCAGCGCGCGCACGCGACGGTCAAGCCGTTAAAGCCCTTCGTCACCACATCGATCCGGTCGTTGATGATGTCGTCGCGGTTGCCATCGAAGTGGTCGCCCACGGTGATGAAGCCCAGCGCGGCGAGCGTGGTGCGGTCCCGGTTGTTGGGCAGCTTGTCAGCGGCAATCTGCTCGCGGATGAACTGGTCGTAGGGTTTGTCGTCGTTGAAAGCCTTGACGACGTAGTCGCGGTAGGTCCACGCAAACGGATACGCGGGCGACTCGCGGCGCTTGGCGGGATCGCCGACCGTGTCCGAGTAGCGAGCCACGTCGAGCCAGTGCCGACCCCAACGTTCGCCGTAGTGCGGCGAAGCGAGGAGCTTGTCCACGAGCCGCTCATAGCCGGAAGACGACTTGTCGTTGACGAACGACTCGACTTCTGCCGGCGTGGGGGGTAGGCCGATGAGGTCAAAGTAAAGGCGACGTATCAATACGCGGCGTTCAGCGGGCCCGCTGGGCTTGAGGTTTTTCTCTTCCAGCTTGGCAAGGATGAAGTTGTCCACCGGGTTTGCAGGCCAGGACTTGTTCTGCACGGCAGGGGGTTCTTGCTTTTTCACCGGCTGGAAGGCCCACCAGGATCTCTTGGCGCTGGCGTCGGCGTATTTGCCCTTGGCCGCGCCGGTGCGCGGATCAGGTGCACCCATCTTCACCCACGCTACGAGGTCGGCGATTTGCGCCTCGGAGAGCTTTTCGCCCTTGGGCGGCATTTGCAAATTTGTATCGGTATAGCGAACGGCACGAATGAGCAGTGATTGATCAGGGTTGCCAGGAATAACAGCAGGACCAGAGTCGCCACCCTTAAGTGTGCCATCGCGTGAATCGAGCGCGAGGCCACCTTTAGTTTTGCCCTCGGCGGCGCTATGGCATTTGAGGCAATGCGCGGCAAGTAATGGTCGAACCTTGCTCTCGAAAAACGCCGACTGTTGCGCAGTAAAAGTGGTAACGGCCGGCGCCACTACCGGTGCCGCCGGGGTGACGGGCTTGGCGGCGGGTAATGCAGGCTTAACTGCCGGCGTCGGCGCAGGCGTGGGCGTTGGCTGTTTCTTTTTTTTCTTTGCGTCCGCAGCGGCGGCAACACCAAGCCCGAGGCAAATGGCGGAGAGTAATAAAACGGAACGCTTCATATACTTTATTAGTTTAACCCGCTGAGCCAATCAGCCCCGGGATCGTGTGTATTTGAATCCACTGCAGTTACGCAATGATCCCCTTTACCACATGGCCGAAGTTGTCTGTCAGGCGGAAGTCCCGGCCGTTGTAACGGTAGGTCAGCTTTTCGTGGTCAAATCCCATTAACGCCAGCAGAGTGGCGTGGTAGTCGTGGACGTGGACCTTGTTCTCCACCGCCCGGGCGCCAAACTCATCCGTCGCACCGTAGGCTACGCCGCCCTTCACGCCTCCACCCGCGAGCCAGTGCGCGAAGGCGCGGTTGTTGTGGTCGCGCCCCGGCTCGTCGTTGCCGTTTTTGTCGCGCGTCGGCTTGCGGCCAAATTCGCCGCCCCAGATGACCAGCGTGCTGTCGAGCATCCCGCGTTGTTTCAAGTCCGTGAGCAGCGCGGCCGCTGGACCGTCAATTTCGTTGGCCTTGGCTCGCAGGCGGTCCTCTAGGTCGTTGTGATGGTCCCAACCGCTGGCCCACACCTGCACGAAGCGAACGCCGCGCTCTACCAACCGCCGCGCGATGAGGAGCTGTTTGCCCTGCGCCGTGCTGCCGTAGAGCGAGCGGATGTTCTCTGGCTCCTTGCCAGTGTCAAAAGCGTCCGTCGCGGCCATCTGCATCTTGTAAGCCATCTCGAACGCCTCGATGCGGGCTTCAAGCTGCGCGTCCTTTTGCAAGTTCTGGCTGTGAATTGCGTTGAGTTGATGCACCAGGTCGAGCTGGCGACGCTGTTCCTTTTGCGACAGGTAATTATTTCGGATGTTCTCAATCATCTGCTCCACGGACTGCGCTGTGGTGTTGATGCTCGAACCCTGAAAGATGCCGGGCAGAAAGGCGGACTGGTAATTTTGCGCACCGCCGGGGGCCCCGCCGCCAGGCCGCAGCGAGATGAAGCCCGGCATGTTTTGATTCTCGGTGCCCAGGCCGTAAAGCACCCACGAGCCGAGCGAGGGCTTGGCGAGACGCAGCGATCCGGTGTTCATGAAAACCGTCGCCACATCGTGAGCTGGAATATCGGTGTGCAACGAACGCACGACGGCCATGCTATCCGCGTGCTTGGCCAGATTCGGAAATACCTCACTAAATTCCAGCCCGGACCGGCCCTGCTTCGTAAACTTGAAAGGTGAACCAAAGGCCACGCCGCCCGCGCCCGGGATGGTCTTCCCGTCATTTTTCACCAGTGCCGGCTTCGGATCCCAAGTATCTATATGTGACGGCGCACCCTGCGCAAAAATGTGGATCACCCGCTTGGCTTTGGCAGGGAAATGCGGATTCTTAGGTGCGAGTGGGTTAAGGTCGGCCGCCGCGCAGGTTTGCTCACCAAGCACCGAGGCAAGGCCCACGGCGCCCATGCCCATGCCGAAGCGCTCAAGCCATTGGCGGCGAGTAAGGAAGTAATCGGTAAGTTGGGCTTGGTGTTCGAGCGGGTTCATTGATCAAAAATCTACCGCAAAAAGACGGTCGACGCTAGCCAGAGGTTTCGATTGCGAGGGTTTTTCATCACCACTGATGTGACTGGGAGTGCAGCGTTACGTGGTCGTAGATCTTCTATCCATCGAGGGTAAACCTATAGCTCGCGGATGCTCGATGTGGCCATGTGACAAGCGCGTAGTAGAAACATCCGCACTTGCCTTGCGGGCGCGGGCTTTCCTATTGTCCAACTGCGTTTCGGCGCAGGCCAGTGTAGCTCAGTGGCAGAGCAGCTGTTTCGTAAACAGCAGGTCGTCGGTTCGAACCCGACCACTGGCTCCAGTCGGGAATGGGGGAGATGTTCCGCTGAACTCGGTTCCGCAAGCGGCGCTGCAACTACTTGCTCCGCTTTCGCCCGTCACTCTGCTAGACCTCACACATGCAAGCCACTCGTCGCAGTTTCCTCCGCCAATCCACCGCCGTCGCGTCCCTCCTAGCCGCTGCGGGCAGTGTTTCCCGCGCCGCAGCCGCCGAGCCAGCCAAGTCGGCCAACCCGCCGCCGCCTGTGCCCGCCAACGCGCCGAAGGCCGCCGCGCTGCTCAAGGCCAAGATGAAGCGGGGACAGCCCGTGTTCGGCACTTTGATCCAGCACGCGGTGGTGCCGGCCGTTGTGGACTTCATCCCGGAAGGCAGCGTGGACTTCGTCATCGTCACCGCTGAGCACAACGCGCTCGACATCGCCGACTTCCTGCCGCTGCGCTACGCGCTGGCGGCGAAGGGCATCGCCTGCCTGGCCCGCACGCACAGCCGCGATGCTGATGACGTGGCGAAGGTGTGCGATACCTTCGATGGCGTGGTCATCCCGTATGCCGAGGACGTGGAGCAACTCAAGCGATTGGCCGCTGCGGCTGTTTATCGCCCGCTCAAGGGCGTCGCGCTGGAGCGGGTCATCACGGAGGGCAAATGGCCAAGCGAGAAGACCCGCGCCTACGTCGAGCAGAAGTGCGCCGACACGCTCTTTGTGCCGATGATTGAATCTGTCCGTGCGGTGCAAAACCTCGATGCCATCTGCGCCATCCCCGGCGTGAGCGCGCTGTTCATCGGCCCCAACGACATGACCACCAACATGGGCATCCCGAACGAATACGACCACCCAGACTTCATCGCCGTGGTGCAGAAAGTGATTGATGCCGGCAACCGCCGCACCATCCCAGCGGGCAGCTGGTTTGGGAAAACGGACCAGCAGCTTCGCGCCATCAAGCAAGGCGCACGCTTCATCTGTCACTCGAACGACAGCAGCCTGCTCAAGGACATCATGACGACAGTCTTCGGCGCGTTGCGGAAGGGCGGTTGAAACTTGGTCAATGGGGTGTCGCGGCCAAGTAGCTCGACATTCCAATGTCGAGATTTGGGCGTGGTGCCCGCGCCACCACTCGACAATGGAATGTCGAGCTACAGGGCGCGCAGACAACCCAGCCTCAACGCCGACGGAAAAACTCCGACTGCGCCAGCTCCTCCACGAGGCTTCGGAGCGGATAGTTCGCCGCCTTGGCTTTCGCCGCGATGGCTCGCAGTTCCACTTCGTCATCCATCGTCGTCATGCGGCGCAGCCCGTAAGTCGCGAGCTGTCCAGTGAAGGCTTCGGCGAAGCGCGGCAGGTCAGCGGCGAGCAGGCGCTTGAAGTCGTCCGGGCCTTGGTAAGCCGCGCCGTTCGGGAGCGTGCCGGTGGCGTTGACGGCCGGGTTGTCGCCTTGGCCCGTGCTCACTTGCTCGTGCGTGCGCCAGCGGCCGAGGGCATCAAAGTTGTCGAACGCGAAGCCAAGCGGGTCAATTTTTCGGTGGCACGCAGCGCACGTCGGATTCGTTGCGTGCGCCTCAAGTTGCATGCGAATGGTGGCCTTGGGTGAATTTGCGGGGGTAGGTTCGAGCGGCTCGACATTCGGCGGCGGCGGAGGTGGCGTCTTGCCAAAGATGGCTTCAGAAACCCACACGCCGCGATGCACTGGGCGATGCCGCACGCCGTCGGAGGTCAGGGAGAGCACGGACGCGTGGGTGAGCAAGCCGCCGCGCCGGTCCTCGGGCCGGAGCGTGGTGCGCTGGAAGTCCGTGCCCTTCACCGCTGGCAGACCGTAGTGCAGCGCGAGGCGCGGATTGAGCATCGTCCAGTCGGATTGCAGAAACTCGCGCAGCGACAAATTTCGCGCGAAGACCTCGCCAAAGAAGCGCTTCGACTCCAGCACCATGCTTTCCTCCAGCCATTTGTCGTAGGCAGGGTAAAGCTCGATGTCCGGCGGGAACGCTCCGACCTTGTGCAGTTGCAACCACTGATGTGGAAACGACTGGAGCAGTGCGCCGACTTTCGGGTCGGCGAGCATCCGGCTGACCTGGGCGCGCAACTCGGCGGGTTGGCTGAGTTTGCCGGCTCGCGCGGAGGTGAAGAGGGCTTCGTCTGGCATCGAACTCCACAGGAAATAACTCAGTCGTGCTGCCAGTTCCCAGTCGTTCACCGTCTTCCGGTCTTGGTCGGCGGTGCCTTCGTGCAGGTAGTAAAAGTTTTTCGAGGTCAGCGCGGCGACGAGCGCGGACAAGTAGGCAGGACGGAACTTCTCGCCAGCCTTCATCTCACGAGCAATCAGTTGCTCAAACGCCGCCAGCTCCGCATCCGTCACGGGCCGACGCCAAGCACGGTCGAGGAATCGCCGCAGGCTCGCGCGCACAGCGGCGGGGTCGTTGCTGTCTGGGAGCAAGCCCTCGCGTTTCTGCCGGTCGGCATCCAAGATGATGGGGCCTTCCCACTCACACGAATCCACCATGAGCAGCGGGATGATGGCCGCGCCGGACTCGTCCCAAATCTTGTAGCTGCCGGAGTGAACGTCCTTCCGCTCGCGGCTGTGCGTGAACGGCTTCTCCTGCGTGAGCGCTAACGCGCGCGCCTCGAAGAGGCCGGGCGCTTGGTTCAGCAAACCGTAGCGGCCAGCAGGCAGGTGCGCCTCGATTTCCACCGTCGTCGGCGAATCCTCGACCGCCAGCACGTCCACGCCGTGCAGGCTGCGCTTGAGGGTATTGTCCCAAATCGCCAAGTGCGGCACGCGCCCGCGAGACGACGGCACGGCACTGAGCCGGACGCGGATGCGATACAAGCCGGGAGCGCGCGCATCAATCGTCCCGCGCGCGGTATGGCCGGGCAGCACGAGGTCGCGCAATGGGCGCGAGCTTTCCGTGTGTTTCTGTTTCGCTTTCGCGCTGGCGGAGTCAGCGGTGAACTGGCCTTTCGACGTCTGCGGCTCCTTCTCGGGAAACGCCTCGGCGATGACCTTCTGCGCCGCCTCGAAGTAGCGCTCCACGTGCGACGGCGCGAGCGTGAGCAACGAGCCGATGCGCTCGAAGCCGTGCCAGCGCGGGTCTTCGGTGAGCGCCCCGGGCGCGTCGGGGTCAAAGCGCACGCCGAGCAGGTCGTAAATTGTGTTGGCGTATTCCTCGCGGCTCAGGCGGAAGAGCGTGACCGGCGTGCGCTGCGAAAGCCGCGCCGCGCGCCCGGCGGCGAGCCGGGCGGTAATCCAGTCCGCAACCTTGCTGACGGCGGCGGCAGGCGGTTGCTTCTCGTCCTTGGGCGGCATCTCACCGGAATTGATGCGCAACATCACCTCGTCCCACTTCTGCGCCACGAGCAAGTCGTTGAAGTCGGCGGACAAGTTGTCCAGTCGCAAGTCGCCCTTCTTCTTTTCGGCGTTGTGGCAGCGGAGACAGTAGTCGCGAAGGAACGGCTCGACTTCGGAGCGTGAGGGCGTGGCGGCGTGGGCCACAGAGGTGAACAAAAGCATTGTAAGCACCGAACTCAGCACGGCGCGGAGCGCCGATGCACGGAGAGAGCGCGTGTCTCGAATGCCGTCGCGGCCGTCAAGGCCAAGACCTCGACTTTCTAACTTCACCCTTGGCTTCCAGAGGGAAACAGATGAAGCGACAAAGTTTTCGGCGTGAAGCCGAAAACCACACGCCTGAGGCGTGTGCTCCCCGAAGGATTTGGATGTTTTGCCGTTCATCAGCTTTCTCACTTCGCCTTCTCCACCGGCACGACCTGTCCCGGCAGACGCAGCGTGCGCGATTGGTCGCGGTCGGTGAAGGACTTCACGCGCTCCTCCGGTGTGTTGCTAATCCACGTCCAGTTTTCAGCTTTCACGCGGACGGCGTTGCCGGGACGGTAATGGTCGAGCATCTCGGCGAACTTCAGGTGTAGCCGCACGCCGCTGAAGCCGGCCACCACCGGCGCGGTTTCCCACTTCACCAGCTTGCCAAAAGCACGGTCGCCACGGTGCGTCCACGTCCGCAGTGTGTGCTCGGCGGGCGCGACGGCGATGCGCTCGTTGCGGTCGGCGTGCAACTCGTCGAGAAGTTGCTTGGCCACGCCGCCGAATATCACGACGGTCACGAGGCCGCCGCCGAAATCAAAGTTCTCCACCGCCTCAACACGACCCGGCAACCAACGAATGCGGTGATAACGCACGTTGCGCTTATTCTGGAGGTCGCCCGCTTGATTGAGACTCTCTTCATCGAGCCAAACGTCGTTCAGGCCAAATTCGTTATCTCGCCAGTTCACAGCCCGGCCAAAATTTAGGTTCACTGTCCCGCCCGGCTTCAACTCCCGCGGTTCGACCGGCCGGCCGGCCTTCCAGATGCGCGTGGCTAAATCGAAATCGAGCGTGTGCTTGCCGGTGAGGCCGTGCGGAGCAGCCTTGCCGATGGACTCGATTGTCAGCTTCGAGGCGTCGTGATTCACGGCGAGAATTTTCCATGACTGGCCATGGCGACGATAAAAAGAGACATCGTCCTCCAGCAACAGCGCGTGGTTCTGCGGTGGAATGAGTGAGGAAAGTTCGTTCGGCGGCGACGCGATGGTCGCTTCCTCGCCGGCTGGCGGCACGAAGAAGTAGCCTTGCACATGCGTGCCGAGCGGAACGTCCTGCAACGTCGCAGGCGCACCGTGCAGCCAGATTTCTCCACAGGGCAGCATGGCAAAATAATGCAACGGCCCGTCCTGCGCACGTCGCTCGTCGCGGATGCCGCAGTCAATGCGAATGCCACCGCGCCGGTTGATAGGGTCCACGACGACGAGTTCGCCGGCGAGGTAAGTGGCTAGGGCGAGTGGGGGAAACTCGTTGGGTTTGGGGACGTAGCTTTGGGCGGAGGCGGAGGACGAGCACAGCAAAGCGGCAACGCAAAGTGCAGTGAGAATGCAATTCGATGCCACCTGCAGACCGAGGCGTTTTGGAGTGCGAAGGAGTGTCCCAGCTGAATAACGCTTCATGCCCGCAACTCCGCAATTGGCCCGTTACTGTCGGCGAAACGATTCACTTCCAGACCCATGCCCTGCGCCATCGTGAGCAGCAGGTTGCTCATGAGCGCCTTCTGGTTCAGCGGGCTGAAGCAGAGGCGGTAGTGCTCGCGCGGGTTGGCGAGCTGGTAGTCGGCAAGGCCGGCGGCGCGGTTGAGGTCGAGGTGGCGGCCGTGCTTGAAGCCGAGCTTCGTGCCGCCCGCAAAGACAAGCGGAAGGTTCGCGTTGCCGTGGCTGTGGCCGTAGCTCATGCCGCTGCCAAAGAGCGCCATCGTGGTGTCGAGCAGGGGGCCATCGGCGTCTTTCGTTTCCGCGAGGCGGTCGAGCAGATAGGCAAACTGCTGCACGTTGAAGGTGTCGCTGGCAGTGAGTTCTTCGAGGCGCTTCGGGTGGCCGTTGTGATGCGAGAGCGAGTGGCGGTCCTGCTTAATTTGGATTTCCGGAATCGGCAGGCCCTGTCCCTCAGCGCCCGAACTGAACGTCGCCACGCGCGTCATGTCGGTCTGGAACGCGAGCACCACAAGGTCATACATGGTGCGGAAATACTCACCCACCAACTGTTGTGACACCGGGCGGTCAACGCGGGCGCGGGCGGCGGGGTCCACCTTGGGTAGCGGGGTGTCGAGCCACTTGGTGCTGCGCTCGGTGCGGACTTCGACTTCGCGCACCGAGGTCAAATACTGCTCCAGTCGGCCGCGGTCAGCCTTGCCGAGTTGCGCGTCGAGCTGCTTCGCATCGTCCAGCACGAGGTCGAGGATGCTGCCTTTACGGTCGAGATTGCGGCGCTGTTTGTCGAGACCGCCGGTGGGAATCTCGAAGAGCCGTTTGAACACCACGCTCGGCGTGCGTTCGGCCGGGAGGCCAATGCCGTCGGCGGACCACGCGAGCGTTGGGCCGTCGCTGGTCAGTTCGAGCGAAGACCACCGAGTGATTTCAGCGGTCTTCCGCGCCATGAGCTGGTCCACGGAAATGGTGTTGCGGTCGGCCGCGCCGAGCTTGCCGCCGGTGAGCCAGATTTTCTGGCAGTTGTGATGATGGCCGAGACC
>VHDH01000027.1 GCA_016871445.1 Verrucomicrobiota bacterium
TGGCGTTGCCGAGCGCGAGGTGGGCAAGCGCCAGTGGCGAGGTGGGAGGAAGTTTGTGCCGGGCGACGGCCACGCCGTTGATGAAGTGCGTCACTTCCCCGCGCTCTGCGTCGAGCACCGTGGCGAGGCAAAGCCACTGGCCAAAGCGCTCGGGCGTCAGCAGCGCAGGCGTGGGCAAGGTGTTCCACTGCGGTTGGCCGGAAACAGTGCCTTGCGATAAGCTTAAGCCAAGTTGGCCGGTTGCCTTCAAATCCCAACGCACGGCATGCGTGACCGACGCGAGTGGCGGCAAGTTGTCCACGTCCCCGCGCGGTGGTTCGTCGCTTGCCAGCAAGGCGGCAGTTGGTTGGGGCAGGGCATCAACGCGCACCCACGCCAGCAGCGTGAGCGGTGCGCTCATGCCCGGCAGCCGCAGCAGCACGCGTTGGCCGCGTCCTCGGAATTCTAGCGCGCCCTTGCCCGGCCAGCGGCCCTGCGACCAGCTGGCACCAATGATTTGTCCGTGGTTGCCATTACCGCGCACGCGGTTCTTGAGCGTCGCGTCGAGCGGCGTTTGCTCCTCGAAGTTGAAGTGCAGGCGCACAGATGGGTCGTCGTCCATGACGTCCGCCGCTGCGCGCCATGCCAGCAACAGGCGCGCGGCCTCGGCGGTTTCGCGTTCACGGACTCGCTCGAAGGCCGGAAATTCCTCGGGACGAAACGGCGTCTCGGAAAAACCTGTTTCATCCAACCGGCGCGCCTGCTTGGCCAGGATCTGGCTTACGCCGCTTTCGCCGGTGCGGCCAATTGTAACTTGGCCCTCGAGTGCGTGAACTTCTTGCTCGCCGGACTCCGTGACTTTCACCCCAAAGGAATTACCCTGATTCACCACTGTCAACCCTGGCGTCAGGAGCCGAAAGCCACGCGTGGAGTCATTTAGTTCGCATGCGACTTTGCCCGAGAGGAGAAACGCTTCGTTTGGTGAGCGCAGTTCCAACTGTGCTGGCCCCTCAAGAAACAGCCGCGCGCCAGAGAATAAATCAATTTGCACAGTGCCCACCGCCAAGCGGAGCCAGCTTTTCGGCAGTTCTGCGCCCTCAACCCGTTCCGGCTCGCCGTCGGCCCAAGCTGCTTCAACCACCCGTGAGAGCGACGCGATGGCCGGTGGCGCAAGGATCACGCGCGGGGTTGAGTCGATCGTCCTCGCAGCGCGATCGTTCACCCACTGCAAAATGGAAAAAATCATGGCCACCACGGCGGCCAATCCAGCCACGGCCCACCAAGGATTAAACGTGCGTTGTTGTCTCGGTGCAGGCATTTGCGCCAGCCGCGCCATGATGGAGTCCTCCAACTCAGGTCCGTCTGGACGCCCACCCAGCGCCCCTTCTAGCAATGGCCAGCGCGGTTCGGCGGACTGCGCGGCGCGCACGTAGCCGTGCATCTGGATTTCTTCAACGAACTCGCGGCGGAAGGTGTTGTCTTCTCGCAGCCGCCCAAGCAGCTCGGTCCGGCGCGTCTCGGACAAGTCCGAGTTCCGGAGCCATGCAGCAACTAAATCTTGTAGGTCGCGGTCCATTACGCGCCTTTCCGCGCCATGCACTCGCGCAGCAGCTTATGTGCGCGGTGGTTAGTCACGTAGATGACGGCGACGGATGACTCCATTGTTTCCGCGAGCGTTTGGGCCTTCTGACCCTCCAGCCCGCCTTGCACGATGCGCCGCATTTTGTCCGGCAGCTTGCTGATGCAGTGCAGCAGACGCGTGAGTTGCTCTTCTTGGACTGCCTGTGTGGCCCGCTCCAAGTCTGGTTCCACCAGTTCCGTGACCTCGCTGCGGAAGCGCTCCAGGGCATTCTCCCGGCGCATCCGGGAGCGGAAATACATTTTCACTTTGTTGCGTGCTATGCCTCGCAACCAAGCGCCGAAGTCGTCGCCCCTCCGGAAAGAGGCAAGGTTCTCAAAGGCCGCGAGAAACACGTCCTGCGCGAGGTCGTCCACGTCGTCCAGATGGTAAAGCTGACTGGCAATGAAACCGCGTACTCCCAGGCCGTATTCTCGAACTACAACGCGAAATGCGTCGCGTTGCCCGGCCAACACTTTGTCAAGTGCGGCATGCAGCGCGTTCATGTCGTGGTTCATTCGTTGAGAGTTTGCCACAGGGCAGGGAAACTTACACGCGGCAATGTGGGTCAGGGGTTCGAGGATGTCCCAGCAGGGCAATCCCCAAAGCTGCCGGCTACTCTCGTCGGCAAGTTGAAAAACTCGCTAAACTGATCGTTTCCTCGAGTAGTTACGCAGCTTATTTTCCGCTTTTGGCCGGTGTTTTATCCGCCGTCATCAGCGTGATGCTCACCTCCACCACGGTGTTTAGCGGCGGCACGTCCTGCTGACGAACCACCCAAGCCTCGTCTGCGTCGCGGTCTGGCCGGGGGTTGTTGAAGACGGCGTCGGGATCGGTGATTAGCGCGATCAGCGAACCTTCCGTCTGAGCGACGAATTTGCCCTGCCACATACGTGAGCCAGTGAAGGTGAACGGCCCGCGCGCCATGGGCTGCTTTTTGCGCTTGTCGAAGACTAGTTCCTCGATGTGCCGCCGGTTGGCTTTGCCATCCTGTGTCCAAGATGCCTCAATCATTACCGTCTCGCCCGGTAACGGTGGGTTGCGCACGCCTTGAGCTTGTGTGATGGGGCCACCCGCCGGTGCGTTGGTAAGTGCCGCGGAATGCATTCCCTTCGCACCGAGCAGCAGCATTGCCACCTGCAAGTGATGCGGTTCAATATCCGCCTTGAGGACGCTCTCGTGTAATTTGCCCTGTCCGGTGACTAGCAAGTATTCAAGCGGCCCATCAGTCATGTTAAGCTTCGCGGGAAACGTCACGCGGCGTGTGGCTTTCTCCAGCTTGACGCCGCCAACTTGGAAGACGCCGGGCGAGACCTCACGAATGCTGGGCGGGGCAGGGGGGGACGCCGCCGGCAAAGCGGTCGGTTCCTGTCCCCACAGGGAAATTGCCAGCCCATAAGGCAGCGACCAAGCGAGTCGGAGGTAGATCATCATATGGACGCTGCGAAACTACGCAGCTTAACGCTGAAGGCGAGTGAATCCTTTTTGATAGTAGTCAAATTGCGGAGGCGATGATGAACAGGCTCATAGGCTGAGGTATGCTTTCGCAAGGCACGACCGGCTAAAATGGCCGCACTTGCCCGCTGGCCAATTACCTTCCACCATTTCGTAAGTTAAAACGTCCATATTACTCATGAGCGATCGTCTCTGCCTGCTCCTTGTCGCGCTTGTTGCCCAGTGGCCGCTTCATGCCGTGGATGATTCCGCGAAGGAGGCTCAGTTCCTTTCCAACACCCGCCAGCTCATCTACGAAGGGCGGCGCAGCGGCGAAGGTTACTTCAGCGCCGACGGAAAGTTCCTCGTCTTCCAAAGTGAGCGCGAGGCGGACAACCCGTTTTACCAGATATACCTTTTGAACTTGGAGACCGGCGATGTCAACCGCGTCTCACCCGGCACCGGAAAAACCACTTGCGCCTTCCTCCGGCCCGGCAGCGACGACGTGCTCTTCGCCAGCACGCACGTGGACCCGGAGGCGAAGGCCAAGCAAAAGGCGGAACTCGACTTCCGCGCGTCCGGCAAGTCCCGCCGCTACGCGTGGGACTACGACGACCGCATGGAAATCTTCGTGTCCAAACGCGACGGCTCAAACGTCCGCCGCCTGACCGACGCGCCGGGCTATGACGCCGAGGGCAGTTACTCGCCGGACGGAAAGCTCATCGTCTTCTGCTCGCTGCGTCACGCGTTTCCGTTGGAGAAACTCTCGCCCGAAGACCGGAAGCGCATGGAGACGGACACCGCTTACTTCGGCGACATCTACCTGATGAATGCCGACGGTTCGAACGTGCGGCGCCTCACCAGCACCCCCGGCTACGATGGCGGCCCGTTCTTCTCGCCCGACGGCAAGCGTGTCATCTGGCGTCGCTTTAACGAGAAGGGCGACACTGCCGACGTTTACACCGCGAAGCTCGATGGCTCAGACGTGCGCCGCCTCACGGACTTCGGCGCGATGTCGTGGGCGCCCTACTTCCACCCGTCCGGCCAATACGTCATCTACACGGCGAACAAGCTCGGCTTCGCAAACTTTGAGCTGTTCGTCGTTGATGAGCTTGGCGCGAAGGAGCCCGTGCGCGTTACCTACACCGACGGCTTCGACGGCTTACCTGTCTTTTCGCCGGACGGTAAAAAGCTCGCATGGACCAGCGGCCGCACGCCGGAGAAAAACTCCCAAATCTTCATGGCGGACTGGAATCACGACGCGGCACTGGCGGCGTTGGCAAAAGCCCCGGCGCGTAGTGGGGCGAGTAATCATTCTCCAGGGTCCAGCGTTCAGTCGAACACGGCTGTGCCAGTTGAACACGCGGCACTCAACACGCAGCCAGCCGTTGCGCCCAAGAATTTTAGCGCCCAAATCACCGCAACGGACGTTCGCGCCCAAGTCAACTTCCTCGCCAGTGAAGCCCTCGAAGGCCGACTCACCGGCACTCCCGGAGCACAGCAAGCCGCCACCTTCATCGCCGATTACTTCAAGACTGTCGGGCTCCAACCGCTCCATGGCGAGAAAGACTACTTCCAGCCCTTCGAGTTCAGCGCCGGCGTGCGCGTGCTGACAAATCAAAACTCCGCCACACTTCGCGTCGCCGGCGAACAACCGCCGCTGATGCTCGACAAGGACTTTCGCCCGCTAGCCTTTACCGCAAACGGCTCGGCCGATGGCGAAGTCGTTTTCGCCGGTTATGGCCTGTCCGTCCCCGGCAAGCTCGGCGAGGGCTACGATTCTTACGCCGGCCTCGATGTGTCGAACAAGGTCGTGCTCGTGCTGCGCTACGTGCCGGAGGAGGCGGACGCCAAACGCCGTCAGGAACTGAACCGCTACGCCGGCCTGCGTTACAAGGCGCTCATCGCCCGCAACCGCGGCGCGAAGGCGCTGCTGGTCGTCACTGGCCCCACCTCACCGAACGCGGGCGAACTCGCGCGGCTCACCTTCGAGACGGGCGCGAGCCACAGCGGCATCGTCTGCGCGAGCGTCAGCGGCGACGTGGCGGCGAAGATGTTTGCCGCCGCCGGCAAGGACTTGAAGAAAACCCAAGCCGCGCTGGACAAGGAAGACCCGCACGCGGAAGGCGCGTTTGCCCTCAAGGGCGTCACCGTGAAACTCACCGCCGCCGTCGAGCACATCAAGAAGCAGGACCGCAACGTCCTCGCGCACCTCCCGCCCGTCGGCACGAGCGAGTATGTCATCGTCGGCGCGCACTACGATCACCTCGGCCACGGTGAGACCGGCGGCTTCGCGCGCAAGGATGAGGAAGGCAAAGTTCACCCCGGCGCGGACGACAACGCCAGTGGCACCGCGGCCTTGCTGGAGCTGGCCGGGGCAATTTCCGAGCAGGCAAGCTTGGAAAAAGTTACTTTCCGGCGCGGCATTCTTTTCGCCGCGTGGTCGGGTGAGGAGGTAGGCTTGATTGGCTCCTCGCACTTCGCCGAGCGCCCGCCGCTTCCGCTCTCGAACGTCGTCGCTTACGTGAACTTCGACATGGTGGGCCGCCTGCGCGACAACAAGCTGAACCTCCAAGGTATCGGCTCTTCGCCTGCGTGGCGTAAGCTCATCGAGAAACGCAACGTCGCCGCCGGGTTCAACCTCACCTTGCAGGAAGACCCGTATCTGCCCACCGACACCACGCCGTTCTACCCGAAGAACGTGCCCGTGCTCGCCTTCTTCACGGGCAGCCACGAGGAATACCATCGCCCCGCCGACAAGCCCGACACGCTCAACTACGACGGACTCGAACGCATCGCGAAGTTCGCCCGCGCGCTCGTCGCGGACCTCGTGTCCGGCGCAGAACGGCCCGCCTATGCGAAGGTCGAGAAGAAGGATGGCGGCGGCGGACGCGAGCAACTCCGCGCTTACCTCGGCACCATCCCCGACTACGCGCAGGAAGTGGCGGGCGTGAAAATCTCCGGCACCCGTGGCGGCAGCCCGGCAGAGAAAGCCGGCCTCAAGGGCGGCGACATCATCGTCGAGTTCGCTGGCCAGAAAATTGCGAACATCTACGACTACACCTACGCGATGGACGCTGTGAAAATCGGCCAGCCGGTGAAGGTGATTGTGCTCCGCGAGGGCAAGCGAGTGGAATTGACAGCAACGCCTTCGACGAGGAAATGAAGTTTGTCAGTACAAGCGCACAAGCAATTTTCGCCAAATAGTACCCGCTGCGTTCGTTTATTACCCTACCAGCCTTACTGAGGGAGAAATGAGGAAACTAAATGTTTTCGATGCGAGCGTAAGCCTTGGAGTGTCGTTGCTGCCAACTTGACGCTAACGGGCCTCGCATGGCCTCAGCCTAGAGAACACGTCGACCTCCTTTGCGTTACATCTTTTTGTAAATGATGGGTGAATGGCCCTCGGCCAAATGAGTCTTTTCCTGAAACTATGAGATGCGTCATCCCGATGCTTACCGCGTTATTTTTGTCCTGCGCAAAGTTGACCGCCACAAACACGCCCTCGGTTCAACCCACCGCCGCCAACGTTTCCTATGGCGATCAGGAGCGGCACCGGCTTGATATTTACGCCCCACCCGGAGCGAAAAACTTGCCCGTGTTCTTCTGGATTCACGGCGGTGGCTGGCAAGTAGGGGATAAATCCGACGTGCACCTCAAGCCTCAGTGGTTCACCGGAAAGGGCATTGTTTTCGTCTCCACCAACTACCGTCTGCTGCCCAATGTGGACATGGTTACCATCTTTCGGGACGTGGCAAAATCACTTGGCTGGGTGCAAAGGCACATTGTTCAGCACGGTGGCGATCCCACGCGGATCCTGGTGGGTGGGCACTCGGCTGGCGCGCAGCTCGCGGCTTTGATCTGCGTGGACGACCGGTACCTCAAAGCCGAGGGGGTCTCGTTTGCCGTGCTCAAGGGCTGCATACCTGTAGACGGTGACACATACGACGTGCCCGCGATGATCGAAACCGCTGAGACGCGCCTCCGTGTCCACGGCTTTCCGATGCCGACTCAGGGCCATCGGGTGAAGTTTGGTAACGATCCGAAGTTGCATCGCGACTACTCGGTCGTCACACATGTCGCAAAGGGCAAAAGTATTCCGCCATTCCTAATCCTTTATGTCGCCGATCATCCCGATGTCGCCATGCAGGCCCGTCGACTGGAAGCCAAGTTGAAGGAATGTAGCATTACCACAAAGGCGTTTGGCGCCCGGGAGACAAATCATAACAAGCTCAACGCCAACCTTGGAGCGATAGATGATCCTGCGACTAAAGAATTAGCCGACTTCGTGACCGCCTGCCTCAAAAAATAGCGGTGCGTGGTCACTTGTTCCCTCCGCGGCTCAGCCAGCACGAGCGGCGCGTGATGAGGGTGGGTGGGGTTCTGCAATGCGTGCTCTCGGCCTCGCAGGCTCGTTGAGCAGCCGGTAGCGCATCGCCTTCTCAAGCGCGGCGGGAATTCCGTCCTTGGAGAGCCGCTTGAGCTGAGGCATGGCGGCGCGGGTCGGGGCTAACCCTTTGTCGCACCGGGCCGGAGTTTCTTCAAGAGCCATCCCAGCGGGTCGTAGAACTCGTCCACCACGCGTTCCTTGAGCGGGATGATGGCGTTGTCGGTGATGCGGATTTCCTCGGGGCAGACATTCGTGCAGCACTTGGTGATGTTGCAGTAGCCGATGCCGTGGTCGGTTTTGAGCGCGCCGAGGCGGTCGCCGGTGTCGGCGGGGTGCATCTCAAGCGCGGCGTTGTAAACGAAGAACCGCGGCCCGATGAATTCCTCGTGCTTGCCGTGGTCGCGCAGCACGTGGCACACATCCTGGCAGAGGTAGCACTCGATGCACTTGCGGAACTCCTGCACCCGGTCAATGTCCGCCTGCCCCATCTTGAACGTGCCGTCCGCTGCGTCGGCCTTGCGCGGCTTGAAGCGGGCGATCTTTTTCTTCACATCAAAGTTCCACGACACGTCGGTGACGAGGTCCTTGCGGTGCGGGAAGGTGCGCATGGGCTCGATGGTGACGGGCTGGTCGAGTGGAATCTGGTTGAGGCGCGTCATGCACATGAGCCGGGGCGAGCCGTTGATTTCCGCCGAGCACGAGCCGCACTTTCCGGCCTTGCAGTTCCAGCGGCACGCAAGGTCGGTCGCCTGCGTGGCCTGAATCTTGTGGACGGCGTCGAGCACCACCATGCCTTCGCTGACCTCGACGGTGTGGTCCTTGAAGCCGCCGTTGCCATTCTCGCCGCGCCAGATTCGGAAGGTGGCTGTGCTCATTTCTGCTCCTCGATGACTTTCTTCAACTCATCCGACAGCGGCGCGACCGGCACCCGCCGCACCTGCATCGAGCCGTCGGCGGCTTTCTTCACCACGATGTTCACCTTGCCGAACTCGGCGGACTTGTCGGGGAAGTCGTCGCGGAACTGCGCGCCGCGGCTCTCCTTGCGCTCGATGGCGGAGAGCGTGATGGCCTCGGAGACGGTCAGCAGGTTTTGCAGGTCGAGCGCGGTGTGCCAGCCGGGGTTGTATTCGCGGTTGCCGGGCACGCCGGTGGTCGCCGCGCGCGCGGACAGTTTCTTCAAGCCCTCGAGCGCGCGGACCATCTCATCCTCGCGCCGCACGATGCCCACGAGGTCCTGCATCATCTCCTGCAAGTCGTGCTGCACGGTGAAGGGATTCTCCGCGCCCGCGCCGCGCTCGAACGGCGCGAGCGACTCGCGCGCGGCGGCCTCGACCTGCGCGGTGTTCACCGTGCCGGAGCCGTGATCCTTCGCGAACTTCGCGGCAAACTCGCCGGCGCGCTTGCCGAAGACGACGAGGTCCGAGAGCGAATTGCCGCCGAGCCGGTTCGCGCCGTGCAGGCCCGCGGCCACTTCGCCCGCGGCGAACAGTCCCGGCACGGAGGACATCTGCGAGTCGGGGTCCACGCTCACGCCGCCCATGATGTAGTGCGTCGTCGGGCCGACCTCCATCGGTTCGCGGGTGATGTCGATGTCCGCGAGCTGCTTGAACTGGTGATACATGCTCGGGAGCTTGCGCCGGATATGCTCGGGCGCGTTCGGGAGCTTCTCTTTGATCCACGAGATGTCGAGGAACACGCCGCCGTGCGGGCTGCCGCGCCCCCCGCGCACTTCGCGCATGATGCACCGCGCCACGTGGTCGCGCGTGAGCAGCTCGGGCGGGCGCCGCGCGTTCTTGTCGCCCTGGCAGTAGCGCCAGCCTTCCTCCTCGTTGTCGGCGGTCTGCGATTTGTAGTTGTCGGGGATGTCGCCGAACATGAACCGCGCGCCGTCCTTGTTCCGCAGCACGCCGCCTTCGCCGCGCACGCCCTCGGTCACGAGGATGCCCTGCACGCTCGGCGGCCACACCATCCCGGTCGGGTGGAACTGCACGAATTCCATGTCCTTCAACTCCGCGCCCGCGTGATACGCGAGCGACTGCCCGTCGCCGGTGTATTCCCACGAGTTGCTCGTGATCTTGAATGCGCGCCCGACGCCGCCCGTCGCGAGCACGATGGCCTTCGCCTTGAACAGCCGGAAGCGCCCGCGCTCGCGGTCGTAGCCGAACGCGCCGACCACGCGCCCGCCGTCGGTGAGCAGCGTGAGCACGGTGACTTCCATGTGGACATCGATGCCCTGATGCACGCCGTGGTCCTGCAACGTGCGGATCATCTCAAGCCCCGTGCGGTCGCCGACGTGCGCGAGCCGCGGATAGCGATGGCCGCCGAAGTTGCGTTGGAGAATCCCGCCGTCCTTCGTGCGGTCGAAGACGGCGCCCCACGTTTCGAGTTCGCGGACGCGGTCGGGCGCCTCCTTCGCGTGCAACTCGGCCATGCGGCCGTGGTTGACGTATTGGCCGCCGCGCATCGTGTCGGCGAAGTGGACCTTCCAGTTGTCGCGGTCGTCCACGTTCGCAAGCGCGGCGGCGATGCCGCCCTCGGCCATCACGGTGTGCGCCTTGCCGAGCAGCGATTTGCAGACGAGCCCGACCGACACGCCCGCCGCCGAGGCCTCGATGGCCGCGCGCAATCCCGCGCCGCCGGCGCCGACGATGAGGACGTCGTGGGTGTGGGTTTGGTAATCAGCCATTCGTCGTGCCTTCTCATTTCCCGATCCTGATCCCCTCGGGCGATTGGGGATTAGGATTAGGATTACGATTACGATCAAGATGAGGGAGGAAACTCACAGCAGCCGGAAGTCCTTCCAGATTCCCATCGAGCAAAGCCGCACATACACGTCGCTGAAGCCCACCCAGAACAGGCTCAGCCACGCCCACAGCATGTGGCGCTTGTTCAGGCAGCTCACGCAGTTGTAGGCGCGGTGGCACGCGCCGGCCTTCGAGACTTCATCCATCCCGCCGCCGATGAGGTGCCGCAGCGAGTGGCAGCCCAACGTGTAGCTCCCGAGCAGCCACACGTTCACGCACAGCACCAGGGTGCCGACGCCGATGCCGAAGGACTGCCCGCCCGCCGCGTTCGTGAACCACATCGCCTTCCACGCGTCGTGCGCGAGCAGCACGATGAACACGACGGCGACGTAGAAAAAGTAGCGGTGGATGTTCTGCAGGATGAGCGGCAGCGAGTTCTCGCCGAGATACACGTTGCGCGGCTCGCCCACGGCGCACGACGGCGGGTCGGCCCAGAACGCCTTGTAGTAGGCGCCGCGGTAGTAGTAGCAGGTGAAGCGGAATCCGGCCGGCGCCCACAGGATCAGGAGCGCGGGCGAGAACGGCAGCCAGCCGGGCCACCAGCCGGGCTTTGGTCCAAACACCGAGTGCGGCGAGTCGCCGAAGATTTCCGGCGAGTAGAACGGCGAGAGATAATTCGCGCCGCCCTGAGAAAGCCAGTAGTAGTTGCCTTGAAACGCCGCCCACGTGGAGTAGACGATGAACGCGCCGAACCCGAGCACTGTGAGGACGGACTGCCCCCACCAGGCGTCGCGGCGCATCGTCTCGCCGAAGCGGCGTCGGGTCAGTGGAACATCTGTGGCTGTCGCACCCATGGAAGCGGGTTCAAAGTAGTGAAGGCGTGATAGCCGAGGCGCGCCCGGAATCAAAGCGCGAATCTGTCGCCAAGCCGGTTAGCAAGCAGCTTAATGAAGCTCATAAGCAGCGAACCGGCTTTCGACCGCTGTTCGTCGGCTCAATCCGCCGCCAGTTTCCGCCACGCCGCCGGCCACGGATAGAACAGGACGGTGCGCGCGACGAGCCCGCGCATTTCGCCGCGGCTCAGCCAGCATGAGCGGCGCGTGATGAGGGTGGGTGGGGTTCTGTAAGGCGTGCTCGATCTGATGTGTGCGGGTAGGGACGCTAATACTTAAGGCTGCGCGTTGACGGCTCTGCGCACGGGCATTTAATTAATTCTATTCGGAATCGCGGCCGTGTTGGGCCGCTCTTTGAAATGAACATTGTTGACCGTATTTGGAAATCCTCGCTGGGTAAGAAATACCTTATGGGCCTGACAGGGGCGGCATTGGTAGTTTTTCTCATCGGGCATCTTGCTGGAAATTTACAAGTCTTCGGTCCGCCCGAGCTAATCAACGGCTACGCGTACTTTCTGAAGAGCAAGCCCGGCCTGCTGTGGGGCGCCCGGCTTGGGTTGTTGGCTTGCGTAGGGTTACACATCGTCTCCGCTATTACATTGGCGCAGCTCAACTCTGCTGCTCGACCACAAGCCTACGCAACGAACGGTGCCCATGGCGCGAGCACTGCTTCCAAGTACATGTTGCCCATGGGCTCCATCATTGCGGCGTTCATCGTGTATCACCTTGCTCACTTCACGGCAGCGTTACCGGCGGTCAACGGAGTTGGGGATTTCACCAAGCTCACCACGACGTTGCATGGCGAAACAGTACCGGATGTTTACGCCATGATGGTACTCGGTCTTCAAGTCCCATGGGTTTGCCTAATCTATCTCGTTGCTCAGGGGCTGCTTTTCATGCACCTCGGTCATGGTCTGTCGTCGATGTTTCAATCCTTGGGTTTCCGGGATCATGTGTGGTGGCCGCGCATACGATTATTTGCACAAGTAACGAGCATCGCTCTGTTGGTCGGCTATTCGGTAATTCCCATCGCGATATATCTGCGGGTGGTCGGCAATGATTACGTAGAGAAAAAGAAATATGCTTTGAAAGCTGCCACTAAAAAGCCTGCGCCCGCGTTCGTGACGGTGCCGGGAAAGGAGGCGAAGTAATATGGTCACGCTGAGTTCCAACATTCCCTCTGGCCCGCTAGCTTCGAAGTGGGAAAAGCACAAGTTTGCCACCACACTCATCAACCCGGCAAATAAACGAAAATACAAGATTCTCGTCGTCGGCGCGGGTCTCGCTGGATCTTCGGCTTCCGCCACTCTCGCGGAACTCGGTTTCGAGGTTCACAACTTCGTGTTTCATGATTCGCCGCGGCGCGCACACTCGGTTGCCGCGCAGGGTGGTATCAACGCCGCAAAGAATTACCAGAACGACGGCGACTCCGTGCATCGCCTTTTTTATGACACTATAAAGGGTGGCGACTTTCGGGCCCGCGAGGCGAACGTGTACCGACTTGCCGAGGTGTCGCTCAACATCATTGATCAGTGTGCCGCGCAGGGCGTGCCATTTGCTCGCGAATACGGCGGCCTGCTCGACAACCGCTCTTTCGGCGGCGCGCAAGTTTCGCGCACGTTTTATGCTCGTGGACAGACAGGTCAGCAGTTGCTCCTGGGTGCTTATTCGGCATTGAACCGAAACATTGCCAACGGCGGCGTGAAGTCTTTCACGCACTCAGAAATGCTCGATCTTGTAGTGGTAGATGGTCATGCCAAGGGCATCGTTGTACGCAACCTGCAAACTGGGGAAATTACTCGACACAACGGAGATGCAGTGGTGTTGGCCACGGGTGGGTACGGCAATGTTTACAACCTCTCGACCTATGCGCGTGGCGCAAATGTCACCGCCAGCTGGCGCGCTTACAAGCGTGGTGCTTGCTTTGGCAATCCTTGCTACACCCAAATTCACCCGACCTGCATCCCGGTCAGCGGCGATTACCAGGCCAAGCTGACTCTCATGTCCGAGTCGCTCCGCAACGACGGCCGCGTTTGGGTGCCCAAGAGGAAGGAAGATCGCGCCAAGCGTCCAGCAGACATTGCCGAAGGCGAGCGAGATTATTACCTAGAGCGAATGTATTCTGCGTTCGGCAACCTCGCGCCCCGTGACGTGGCTAGTCGCGCGGCAAAAACGGTTTGTGACGAGGGCCGTGGCGTCGGCGAGACCGGCTTAGGTGTTTATTTGGATTTTTCCGCCGCCATTCAAAGGCTCGGCGAGGGCAAAGTTCGTGAGCGATACGGCAACTTGTTTGCGATGTACCATGAAATTACAAATGAGAACGCTTATCAGACGCCGATGAGAATTTATCCAGCAGTGCATTACACAATGGGCGGCCTGTGGGTGGACTATAATTTAATGAGCAACATTCCCGGCCTCTTCGTGCTGGGTGAGGCGAACTTCTCCGACCACGGCGCCAACCGCCTCGGCGCGAGTGCGCTGATGCAGGGTTTGAGCGATGGTTACTTCGTGCTGCCCGCGACGATTTCTGGCTATCTCGCCTCACAGAATCCCGGAAAGCGGCCCGCGACAGATAACGACGCCTTCAAGGAAGCTGAAGAAAACGTACAGGCGATTACGAAGCGTTTGCTCGGCAACAAGGGCAAACGTACGCCTTACAGCTTCCACATGGAACTCGGTAAGTTGGTCTGGGAACACTGTGGCATGGCACGTACCGCCGCTGGTCTGACGCAGGGCATCAAGGCCATAAGTGCGCTTCGCGAGGCATATTGGAAAGAAGTTAACGTGCTCGGTGAATCGAATGATTGGAATCAATCCCTTGAACGTGCAGGCCGCATCGCCGACTTCATCGAGCTAGGGGAACTCATGTGCCGCGATGCGCTAATGCGCGAGGAGAGTTGCGGCGGACATTTCCGTGAGGAGTATCAATACACGCCTGAGGATCCCGAGACGAAGGCAGGCCTCGTGAACCCCGGAGACGTGAAACGCCGCGACGACCAATTTGCGTTCGTGGCCGGTTGGGAATATGGCGGCGCACCTGATAAAGCCCCGGTCTTAAACAAGGAGCCGTTAGTCTATGAAGAAGTGCACATGAGCACGCGCTCTTACAAGTAAGCCGCCAACACCAAACATTCTCCGACGATGAAAGTTACCCTGAAAGTCTGGCGGCAAAAAAACCGTAGCACTCCCGGTGCGTTCAAGACCCACGAAACACCTGAGTTAAATGTGAACATGTCGTTCCTTGAGATGCTCGATGTGGTTAATGAGCAACTAGCCAACCGCGGCGAGGAGCCCATCGCTTTTGACCATGATTGCCGCGAGGGCATCTGCGGCACTTGCTCGCTGGTCATTGACGGCAAGCCACATGGGCCGCATAAGGGTATCACCACGTGTCAGACTTATATGCGGACGTTCAATGATGGCGACGAGATTGTCATTGAGCCGTTCCGTGCGAAGGCCTTTCCGCTCATCAAGGACCTCGTCGTGGATCGCAAGGCCTTTGATCGCATTCAGCACGCCGGTGGCTACATAACTGTTCGTACCGGTGCTGCGCCGGACGCGAATTCGGTTCCCGTGCCAAAGCAAACTGCCGACTTTGCCATGGACGCTGCACAATGTATCGGGTGCGGTGCTTGCGTGGCTGCGTGTAAAAATGCCAGCGCAATGCTCTTCGTTGCAGCGAAAATTTCGCACCTCGGCCTCATGCCGCAGGGCCAGCCGGAGCGCTACCGCCGCGCGAAGGGCATGGTGGATCAGATGGACAAGGAAGGCTTTGGTGCTTGTACGGTGACCGGCTCATGCGAAGCGGTTTGCCCGAAGGAAATTTCCCTCGACTTCATTGCCCGCATGAACCGCGATTACGGCGTGGCTTTACTCAAAGGCGACGCAAAGGCAGTCAAAAGCGGTGGCGCAGGCTAACCCCAAGTTTGGCGAGCGAATCCCCGCTCAACTGAACATAGCAGCGGCGTTAACTAAGCGTCGTCATTGATCACGACCCCACCGTTGCCGCCGCACGCTTGCGCATCTCTTCGATGAGCGCTCGCGCCACCGGCGGCAGGTTTGGATGCCGCAGCACTGCGACGGTGATGGGTTTGAGGCCCGCTATCGGCAACGCCCGCAGACGCTTGTCGAGCGGCTTGCCGGGAATCGCGACTGACAGCCCGATCCCAAAACCGCTGGCTGCGTAAGTTTCCACCAACTCAAGTGAACTTACTTCCATGCCGGGCGGCCACACTACTCCTCGGCGCACGAGCGCATCGGTAAAATTCTTTGTGATAGTTTCGCTGGTGGGAGGGCTGATGAGTGTTTGGTCAATACGATCGCTTTTCAGGATGGCATCCAGGGTCGTGAGTTTGAGTGATTTGGGCACGAGCAGCACGACGGGTAATTCCAAAAGGGGTTCGGTCTGGATGCCCAATGGAGCTGCGCCATCAAGGACGGTCACGGCGAGATCTACCTCCTGGTCGGTGAGCCACTTTTCTATCTGCGGTTGCAGGCCTTCGCGGAGGTGAACTTTCAGTTTTGGAAATTTTGGTTGCAGAGTTTGCAGCATCTTCGGCAGGTGGTCGCGGAGAATCACGGACGAGGCAGCCAGGCGAATGACCTGCGTTGCGCCGCCACGAACCCTCTCTTCGATGCCTTCAAGGCCGCCGAAAAAAGGTTTGATGAAATTGTACAACTCTTGGCCTGCGTGGGTGAGGGCAAAGGGCCGGCGCTGAAAAAGCGGCCCGCCAAGATAATCCTCGAGCGCGAGGATCTGCCCACTAATGGCGGGCTGCTGAATGCCGTAGGGCATGTTCCGCGCGGCGGCACTGACACCCTGATGCTTGGCGACGTAGTAGAAAAGTTCGAGGTGATGAATGTTGAGCATGGCTCGGATATTTGGGGGAGTTGAAGCCAAGGCCCGATGGCACGCAAGCGCGGAGGCGCATTGACCACGGCTTGATCAACCCGTCAAAATGTGGGCCGTGCACGGTGCGACGTTTCTTCAAGACTTGGCCATAGTGATGATGGCGGCCGCAGCGGTGACAATAGGGTTCCACCTACTGCGCTTACCCGTCGTGCTTGGTTACATTCTTGCCGGCGTGCTCATCGGTCCGCACGTGCTCCCCCAGCCGCTAATTTCGGACGAGGCGACGATAAGAACGCTTTCGGAGTTGGGGATCGTCTTTCTAATGTTTTCTTTAGGATTGGAGTTCAGCTTCCGGCGGTTGCGGAAGGTGGGCACAACCGCGCTCATTGCTGCGCCGCTAGAGATTCTGCTGATGATGGTGGTCGGTTATGAAGTAGGACAATGGTTTGGCTGGTCGCGGATGGACTCCCTATTTCTTGGGGCGATGGTTTCCATCTCCTCGACTACCATCATCGTGAAGGCCCTTCAGGAGGCGGGGCTGACGAAAGAGCCGTTCGCACAGGTTATCTTCGGTATCCTAATCGTGGAGGACATTCTCGCGATTGTGCTGCTGGCATTATTGTCGGGTATCGCGATGACCGGCGCACTGAAGGCAGGCGAGGTGGCGGACACGCTTGGACGCCTGGGCATTTTCCTAGTGGTGGCGGTGATACTCGGATTGCTGGCGGTGCCTCGATTGGTGGGCTGGGTGGCGAAATTTCGCAGCAACGAAATGCTGCTGGTAACAGTGTTAGGGCTTTGTTTTGGCGTGGCGTTGCTCGCGCTGAAGCTCGGTTACAGCGTTGCGCTTGGAGCGTTCATCATCGGTGCGGTGGTGGCGGAAGCACGGGAGATCGGGCGGATCGAAATTTTGACTGGCTCGTTGCGCGATCTGTTTTGCGCTGTGTTTTTTGTCGCCATCGGGCTGCTCATCGAGCCGCAAGTGCTGGCGCAACACTGGCTGCCCATTCTCGTGATCACGCTGGCAGTGGTCATCGGTAAATCGGTCGCTTGCACGCTGGGCGCGTTCGTCGCGGGGCACGACAAGTGGACAGCCATGCGCGTGGGCAACGGCCTTGGGCAGATTGGGGAGTTTTCCTTCATCATCGCAGCACTCGGCCTCCAGCTAAAGGTCACGAGCGAATTCCTTTATCCGGTGGCGGTCGCGGTCTCAATCGTCACTGCGTTCCTTACGCCGCTGCGGTTGCGGCGCTCCGATGACCTGGTCGAGTGGTGGAACCGCCGTGCGCCGCAGGCTTTTAGCAGGTATCTTGATCTGTACACGGAATGGCTTGGTCAGTTTTGGGCGCACCGCAAGCCGGGGTTGGTCGTGCGCATGGTGCGGAAGTGGTTTTGGCAAATGGGTCTGAATGTGGCGCTCATAGTGGCGGTTTTTATTGTCGCCGCATTTCTCGGGCAGCGACGACCAGCGTGGCTGCCGCAGTCTCCGGGGGGAGAGATAGGCCTTAACGCATTCCTGTGGTTGGGAGCCACCATCCTGTCGTTACCTATGCTCATCGCCGTGTTTCGTAAGCTTCAGGCCCTAGGTCTCTTGGTCGCAGAAGTCAGTGTCCGGCACGAAGCCGCCGGGGATCGAGCGACAAGCATCCAAGCAGTCATCGCGCAGGCCATTCCGTTGGCGGGCGCGGGTGCTTTGGCGTTACTGGTGATGGCACTAAGCGCGCCGTTGCTCCCGCCGATGGAAGTGTTGCTCGTGCTGCTGGTGATCGTGGCGTTGGTCATGTGGTTTTGGTGGCGAGCGTTTGTAAAGTGGTATTCAAAGGCGCAGGTAGCGCTTCATGAGACGTTTGCGCAACCGCCGCCAGCTCGCCCAGAGAACACCACGCAATTTCTGAGACTGCTTTCGCACGCACAGCTGCGCGTTGTGGTAGTGGACATGGGCTCTCCTGTGGTTGGCAAACTCCTCCGGGAACTGCAGTTACGCACGCGTACCGGCGCAAGCGTGGTGGGGATCGAGCGCAACGCCGAGGACCTCGTTAACCCCAGTCCTGACGAAGAAATTCGTACCGGAGATAAGCTGCTGCTTTTGGGAAGCGCGGAACAACTCGCACGGGCTGCGGAGCTAATTCATGCCGCGCAAGAGACGTGAAGCAACGTGTCGTGTGTAGTTAAGGCAATCGCTGATTTGAAACCCATAGGCCGGAGCAGTCTTTTCCCTTATCGGGCAAACTGTTCCCCATGCAAAAAAAAAGACGCGAACCTCACGGCTCGCGTCCTCTGTGAACGGTTTAGGTTCAGCGTTTGAAAGCCATCGGCGCGCCGGCGGGCATCTCATGGGCGCAAGGCTGGTCAGTAGGTGCGTCGGGCAGGCGGTTGTTCGGCTGTACCAGACCATTAGCAAGCAAGTAGGCTTCGACCTCATCGCCGCTCACATCGGCGAGCATCTGGCCATTGATTTCCAATGTGGGCTGCTTGGTCTGGCCGGTCTTGTGGACCATCTCCTCGAACTGATCCGGGCGATTGATAATGTCCCGATCTTCAAAGGGCAGTTCGTATTTCTTCATGACAGCGCGGACACCCATGCTCCAGCCGCAGGATGGTTTTAGGTAAGCGATGATTTTTGGTTTACTCATAAAAGTAGCTCGTTCAGACGGGCCTAAAGTGCCACGCATCGGCTGACTGACAAGCCTTTGTTACAGAAGAAAAACATCACTGGCTGAAAATAGCCATTCAACACGCCAGCTTACGCCGCTCCTATCCCTCGCCAAGACCCTGTGAACTCGCTACCGTCCGGTCATGTCGCTTCGCGTCCTGATCGCACCGGACAAGTTCAAGGGCACGCTCAGTGCCCATGCCGCGGCTCAGGCTATCGCCGCTGGCTGGCGCAGGGCTAGGCCTGCAGATCGACTAGCGCTGCTGCCCATAAGCGACGGCGGAGACGGCTTCGGCGAAATTCTCAGCGCAGCGCTGGGAGCGAAATTACAGAGGGTTCGCACCGTGGATGCTGCGCATCGCCCACTGGAAGGTCAATGGTGGTGGGATGCCAAGTCAAAGACTGCCATTATCGAGTCAGCGAATACCATTGGCCTCGCAATGCTGCCACCGGGGCAGTTTCATCCATTCCAGCTCGACACGTTTGGCCTCGCCGCCGTGCTCATTGCAGCGGCAGGCAAAGGCGCAAGGCGCTGCTTTGTTGGCATTGGAGGCAGCGCGACAAATGATGGTGGGGCAGGGGTGGCGCGAGGCTTAGGCTGGCAGTTTTTCAACGGCCGGGATGAGGAACTGATCCGGTGGACGCACTTGCAACAGTTGAAACGGCTCGCCGTGCCGCGTTGCCAAAAGCTATTCCCGCAACTGATCGTCGCCGTGGACGTCCAGAACAAACTGCTGGGCGCACGTGGTTGCTCGCGCGTGTATGGACCGCAGAAAGGTTTGCGCCCAGAGGAATTTCCAAGCGCCGAGCGTGCGCTGCGCCGGCTGGCGAATGTGGTGAAAGGGCAGCTCCAACGCGACCTCGCGGGCGTGCCGGGCACCGGTGCAGCCGGCGGGTTGGGTTTTGGTCTGTGCGCTTTCGCAGGCGCGAAGTTGGAGCCGGGCTTCGCGCTCATCGCACGGCATGCGCGGTTGGAAGAGCACCTGCGTGCGGCGGATTTAGTCATCACCGGTGAAGGTGCGCTCGATCGCTCGTCGCTCATGGGCAAGGGGCCCGGTGAGATTGCCGTCCGATGTCGCGCACGCAAGCTGCATTGCCTCGGCCTTGGCGGTGTCGTGCAGGACGAGACGGCGTTAAAGAAATGGTTTCAGTCCGTCAGCGGACTCACGCAACTCACGTCATCCACGCAGGCCAAAGCGAACGCGGCGAAGTGGCTGGCGAAATTGGCAGAGCAGACAGCTCAAGCATTGCCGTGAAACTCTTTTACACCGGCCCAGTCATCAACACCGAGATGCTCGTGGCGATGCTGGAGAAGCACGGTATCGCGTCGACACAGGAGTTCTTAGACCCGTCCCTGCCCGATGACGGCGACTTGAGCCGCGAGGCCAAGGTGTTGGTGGCGGAGGGGGATTATGATCGGGCTTACCGACTCTTTTACGAGGACAAGGAAAACGAGCTGTGACGAAGTGTGTGGTGCGATATCGGCTTGGGTTTCGGCAGCAGTCTCGGTTGCGAGTTGGGTATAAAACCAGAGGAGATGCTCGTTGAGCTGCTCGCTAATAAGTCCTTCATAATGCCCGTTAATCGGGTATCCGGCCTGCATCCCAGCGAATTAGTCCATTGCGCGCACTGGCATCTGCGCGCGAAGGAAAAACTCCATGAATTTTCTGCCCTCTGAGGATTTCTAGACTGTATTGACCTAGATTATGTTGTTCCGGCCTGAACAAATTGGCTGCCCTGAGTTTCGTCGCATGCTGCGGCAAGATCGCCGTGGGTTCCTGCGCTCTGGCTTCCTCGGGTTTGCGGGGCTATCGATGGCAAACCTGCTCCGCATCGAGGCGCAAGCAAAGGCGGCCGGCGGCAAAACCTCGCGCGAAAAATCAGTCATCATTTTGTGGATGCGCGGCGGCCCCAGTCAGCACGAGACATGGGATCCAAAGCCTGATGCTCCCCAGGATTACCGTGGTGCGTTCGGCGCGATGAGCACCAGCGTCCCGGGCATCCAAATTTGCGACCTCCTGCCGATGTCGGCGAAGATCCAGCACAAGTACTCCATCATTCGCAGCCTGCATCACACCGACGCGGGGCACTCTGGCGGCGACCAGATCATGTTCACCGGGTATCCGCCCACGCCCGCGCAAAACTTGGAGATCAACGCGTACCCTAGTTGCGGCTCCATCGTCTCGAAGGAACTCGGGCAGCAAAACCCAAAGCTGCCTCCTTACGTCGTCATCCCGCGCAACTGCCCCGGCACTGGTTCTGCTTACCTTGGGGCTAAACACGCCGCTTTCGCCACCGAAGCGGATCCCGCCAAGCCTGGCCCTTTTTCGATCCCGAACTTTACCCCGGTTGAAGGCATCTCTTTCGACCGCCTTGATGACCGGCGTAAGCTGCTGGGCAGCTTCGACCAAATCCGCCGTGACGTGGACGCCTCTGGCATCATGGGCGCAATGGATAGTTTCCAGCAAAAAGCTTGGGACATCGTCGCCGGACCCGACGCCCGCTCGGCCTTTGACCTAGACGCTGAACCGACCAAGATCCGCGAGCGCTACGGCTTCATGCCGGAATATGTCGCCCCCACGCCCGACCGCTGCGGGGTCCCCGCGTGGAGCCAACGAATGTTGCTCGCCCGTCGCCTTGTCGAGGCTGGCGTTCGCCTTGTCACCGTGGATCTGCGCTGGTGGGACACCCATGTGAAGGGCTTCGAAACCATGCGCGATGGCTTCCTTCCGCGCTGGGATCGCGCTTATACCGCACTAATCGAGGACCTCGACCAGCGCGGAATGCTCGACAGCACGATGGTCATCGCTTGGGGCGAGTTTGGTCGCACCCCGCGAGTGAACTCCACCGGTGGCCGTGACCATTATCCTAACGTCTTTAGTGCTGCTGTTGCCGGTGGGGGCATTAAAGGGGGCCGTGTCGTCGGCTCTTCGGATAAATATGGTGCATCCCCGGTGGACAATCCCAAAACTGCCCAAGACGTCCTCGCCTCCATGTACCGTCACCTTGGCATCGATGCGACCAAGTCCTACGTAGACCATCAAGGTCGACCGCATCCGATTCTCCCGCATGGCACGCCGGTTGAAGAGTTGTTTGCCTAAACCAGGTCGAGAATCTGTTCAGCGGGTATTCCTTTCGGCGTTTTGTTACATTCAGTCGTTGATGGGACTCCAGATCCAGAGCCTTACAAATGACTTTGGCTGATTGAACTCAAGAGGTTCTGTTTGTTACATAAACTCCACTTGTGAGTGGCACCGGCTGTGGAGGAAAAAGCCCGAGTGCCTTCAACGTAGGCATTTCCTAGCAACCACCTACAAGTGGACGGACGTCAATCTCCGCGAGTTGCGGGGCTCACTGCTCCCTGTCATATTGAAACCAATGAATAGTCCCTGCACCGCAGGTATCATTTTGCTGCTCTCAGCATTTGCGGCTGAGGCAGCGTTCTTCGGGTCGGCCTCCGCGAAAGATCCGTCAAAGCTGTCTTATCAAAAAGACGTGCTCCCGTTGCTCAGGAAGTACTGTTACGACTGTCACTCCGATGGAATAAAGAAAGGGGGCGTCGAGTTTGATAGCCATAAGTCACATGCCGACTTGCTCGCGGACCGCAAGCTATGGAACCAGACGTTGCTCAACGTCCGCAGCCGCGTAATGCCGCCAGAGGACCGAAAAAAGCAGCCGACCCTAAACGAACGCGAAGTCATTCAGGCGTGGATCGACTTCGAGGTGTTCAAGGCCGACCCGAAAAATCCCGACCCGGGTCGGGTGACCATTCGCCGGCTCAACCGCACGGAGTACAACAACACCATCCGTGACCTCGTGGGCGTGAACTTTCGCCCCGCCGATGACTTTCCTGCCGACGATGCTGGCTACGGCTTCGACAACATCGGCGACGTACTGTCAATGCCGCCGTTGCTCTTGGAGAAGTATCTAACGGCGGCAGACAAAATCTTAGGGCAAGCCATTATCGTCTCGCCCGTTCCAAACGCTCGTGGCACGCACCTCGACCCAAAATTGCTTGATGGGCCCGTGGAAACTTACGTGGGCGCGACCGGCAACATGCGGATGTTCACCAAAGGTTCGGCTTCGATGCGTTTCAACACCCTGAAGTCGGGGGAACACTGGTTCCGTGTGCTGGCAGCGGAGCGCATCTCCGGCCAAGAGACGGCGCGAATGGAGGTGCGTGTAGACGGCAATGTGGTGAAGACGGCGTCAGTGAACGGCACGCTGGAATCGCCCACGTTGGTGGAGTTCGAGGCGCGGCTGAACGCCGGAAGCCACATGTTGTCCTTCGCCCTCCTCAATCCGCAAGACGGCCCGGCGGGCACAGGCACCAAGTATTCGCGTGGGCTCGCCATCGAACAAATCGAGTTTTACGACATGTCGGAAACGACCGCGCCGGACCGATCCAAGGCGCAGCGTATCGCGGCAAGGCAATTTAAGGGTGGCAATGATACGACAAATCCCGATGCGCCCCGGCGAGTTTCTGGCACGCGACCGTTAACGGCTAAGTTTTCTGTCGCACGAGCGGGCGAGCATCGGCTGCGGGTCTGCACGCAAACGCGTTACGTCGCACCCGAAACAACGCGAATGGAAATCCGCTTGGACGGGAAACTGATTAATACGATAGAGGTGCGTGGTGACCCGGACTTAGCGCACGTCGCGGAGCTGCCGGTGCAGCTCTCCGCAGGCACACATGAGTTGAGTCTCGGATTAGCGAATCCCCATACGACGCCAAAGGATGAGCGAGGCCGCTCGCAGACGCGGGCCTTCGCAGTGGAATGGGTGGAGATCTTGGAGCCGAAACCGAACGCGGTGATACGGCTGCTGCCAGACCTGCTGTTTGTGGGCTACAACGCTAAGCAGCTCGGCGACGGTTGGGTTTCGCTCAATAGCGTTGAAGAAGACGACGTAGCGTTCGATTTTGTCGCGCCACGTGACGGCGAGTATTCCCTTCGCACGCTTGCTTGGGCAAAGTCTGCTGATTCCAACGCGATGGTGCTGACCTTCCAACGTGACAATCAAACCCTTCGGCAAGTCAAAGTTGAGGCAGAAGAAACTGCGCCGCAGCATTATGAAGCAAAGTTCCGGTTGCCGGCGGGAAAGCATCGTTTGCGTGTCGTTGTGTTAAGGGACAAGACCGGGTTGTCGCCAGAGAAAGCTGCTGTATGGAAGTCGGGTAAAGACCAGAAAGGGGCCGTTCATGTACGTCATCTCGAAGTTGAAGGGCCGCCCGAGGCTGCTGCCGAGATGCTACCGGAGACGCACCGAAGAATTTTCTTCAAACGCGCGACGAAAGACACAGAGCCGCAGGTCGCAAGCGAGGTAATTGGGGCTTTTGCAAAGCGCGCTTATCGCCGGCCCGTGACGGCGGCAGAGGTGGCACGGCTTGTTAAGGTTTATGATTTCGCGCGGAAAAATGGTGAGTCATTCGAGGTTGGGGTGGCCCAGGCACTTAAGGCCGTGCTGGTTTCGCCGAGTTTCCTCTTTCGCGGCGAGCTACAACCCGAACCGGACAACCCGAAGTCTGTTCATGCTGTCAATGAGTTCGCACTAGCATCGCGGCTTAGTTATTTCTTATGGAGTACGATGCCGGACACGGAGCTGTTCTCATTGGCCGAGCGAGGACAGTTGCGCGCGAACCTTGAGACGCAGGTTCGTCGGATGCTCAAGGATCCTAAGAGTCGCGCGCTGGTGGAAAACTTTGCTGGCCAGTGGCTACAACTACGCAACCTTGCCGTACTCCAGCCGGACAGGAAGCTGTTTCCCAGCTACGATGCGAAGCTGCGCTCGGCGATGCAGCGCGAGACCGAGTTGCTCTTCGAGACCGTGCTACGCGAGGATCGGAGCGTGTTCGAGTTCCTCACGGCGGATTACACCTTTGTCAACGAACGGCTTGCCAAACATTATGGCATAACGGGCGTAAGCGGTGAGGAATTCCAGCGCGTGAGCCTCAAGGGCACGCCGCGCGTGGGTGTGCTAACCCACGCCAGCATCCTAACGCTCACCTCGAACCCCACGCGTACGTCGCCCGTGAAGCGTGGCAAGTGGGTTTTGGAAAACCTTCTAGCCACCCCCCCGCCACCGCCTGCGCCAAATGTCCCGGAACTAGACGACCAGAAACAACTCAGCGGCACTTTACGGCAGCGCATGGAGCAACATCGCGCAAATCCGAATTGCGCATCGTGTCATACGAAGATGGATGCCATTGGTTTCGGGCTGGAAAACTTCGATGCGGTCGGTGTGTTCCGCGCGGTAGACGGCGGTGCGGCGATTGACCCCAGTGGCCAACTTGGCTCGGCGGAAAATTTCCAAGGTCCTGTGGAACTTGCAAAGCTCCTCGCGACGAAAAAACACGACGACTTTTTGCGCTGCATGGTGGAGAAGATCCTCACCTACGCGCTTGGGCGCGGGCTAGAGTATTACGACCGGCCGGCGGTGCTGGCCATCGCCGATGGTCTTGTGAAGCGAAAACACGCTTTTTCCAGTCTTGTGTTGGAGTTGGTAAACAGTGTGCCCTTCCAAAAGCGGCGCGGCGAAGGTGACGCACATGTCGCAATTCGATGAGTAACCCGATTTTAGGCTTTCCATGAACATACTGCCGCAACGGTCAGTCAATTGGTCAATTATTGCAGAGTAGGGTTCGCCATCTTAGAATTTAGCAATACCAGACACTATGCCGCAATCAACGTTGCCTCGTCGCACATTCCTCCGTGGCCTCGGCACACTCATGGCTTTGCCCGCGCTCGAAGCGATGACGCCTAACGTCAAGGCCACCGCAGTGAAGACTGCCCCGCGCCGTACCGCCTTCGTGTATGTGCCTAACGGCATGAACATGGCGCACTGGTGGCCTGAGACCGTGGGCAAGGGTTACGAATTGCCTGCCATCCTTAAGCCGCTCGCTGCGCATCGTGATGATTTCAACATCATGTCCGGCCTCGCACAGGTGAGTGGTCGTGGTGGTCCTGACGGCGCCGGTGATCATGCTCGCGCCAACGCAACTTGGCTCACCGGTCAGCGAGCGCGTAAGACGGCGGGCGCAGACATCCAAGTGGGTGTCTCGATTGATCAAGTGCTCGCTGAAAAGGTTGGCAAGCAGACCCGCTTCAACTCCCTCGAGCTAGGTTGCGACAAAGCCCGCACTGCCGGAGCGTGCGATAGCGGTTATTCTTGCGCCTACCAGTTTAACCTAGCTTGGAAAGGCCCAGCCACCCCCATGCCGCCTGAGGCTAATCCGAAGTTGGTCTTCGAGCGTCTGTTCGGTAACGGGGCGAACGCCGAGGAAGCTGCTGCCCGCCAGAAACGTGAGCAGTACAACCGAAGCATTCTCGACTTCGTGCTTGAGGATGCGCATGCGCTCAAGCGCGAGCTTGGTGCGACTGACCGTCGCAAGCTTGACGAATACATGACTGCGGTGCGCGAATTGGAACAGCGCATTCAACAGGCTGAGAAGTTCAAGCTTGCTAATATCGCGCCCGTTGCGCGGAAAGACTTCCTACCGCAGGACTACAGTTATGAGCAGCACATCCGGATGATGTATGACCTGATGGTGTTGGCTTTCCAATCTGACTCAACGCGCATCGCGAGCTTCCTTGTGGCGCACGACGGTAGCAATCGCAGCTACCCTTTCATCGGAGTGCCGGACGGCCACCATGACCTCTCGCACCACGGCGGTAACGCGGCGAAACTGGATAAGATCACAAAAATCAATACTTTCCACACCACGCAGTTTGCTTACTTCTTGGACAAGTTGAAATCGGCCAAAGAAGGTGCGGGCACCCTGTTAGACAACTGCGCCATCGTTTTCGGCAGTGGCTTGGCTGACGGAAATCGTCATGCGCACCACGACCTGCCAATTATTTTGGCCGGGCGCGCGGGTGGCACTGTCAAGAGCGGCCGAAGCCTCGAGTTCAAGCAGGAAACGCCACTATGCAACCTTTTTGTCTCCCTCGCCGAGCGCATGGGCGCGAAGGTGGACAAGTTCGGCGACAGCACTGGTCCACTGGAAGCCATTGCGCAGAACATTGAGGTCGGACCGCGCCAGTTAAAGTTAGACTCAGGTTCGGAATGGAAGCGCCGGATCTGACTAGACGACAAAGCGCATGAGCCGGGGATACTTTCTCCGGCTTTTTCTTTTCTCGGGGGGCTGTGATGAGATTATTTTCAATCTATGTATACGATTTACGACCATAACCGGGAGGCTTGGGATGAACTTGCTCGCCAGCAAATCCCGCTTGCCCGGCCCGCTGGGGAAAAAGAGTTCGCCAAGCCTCAGTTCATCATTAACCCCTCCGGCTGGGTGGATTTTGAGGTGCGCGGCCTACGCGTGCTTTGTCTCGCGGCGGGTGGCGGCAAGCACAGCGCCCTCTTTGCCGCCGCAGGTGCGGAGACCACCGTGGTGGACATCAGCCCTGCGATGCTTGAACTCGACCGCAGGCTCGCCGCCGAGCGGGGGCTCAAGGTCAACATCGTTGAAGCTTCGATGGATAACCTCTCCGCGCTGCCCTTAGCGCACTTCGACCTCGTGGTGCAGCCCGTCAGTACCTGTTATGTTCCCGCAGTGGCGCCCGTTTACCGCGAGGTCGCACGTGTGATTGCACCGGGAGGTCTCTACATCAGCCAGCACAAGCAGCCGGTGAACCTGCAGGCTAGCCTCCGCATCGCGACAGTTGGTTATCCGCTGCTGGAGCCTTATTATCGCAGTGGTCCACTACCGGCGGCTTCAGCCGGTTCCGCGCTGCGAGAATCGGGCACGCTGGAATTTCTGCACCGGTGGGACGAACTCCTTGGCGGCCTCTGCCGCGCGGGCTTTGTGATCGAGGACACCTTCGAGCCGAATCATGGTGATTCGGCGGCGACGCTCGGCAGCTTTGGCCACCGGTGCTGGTTCATGGCCCCCTACCTTGCCATCAAGGCTCGGCGAAAAGCGACGGCCCCCTCTGGGCAAAAGCTGCTGGTGCGGTAGGAGCTACGAATTCAGCTTTGTGCCAACTCGGGTCGCTCCATAAATGCATAGCACAGCAGGTGGCAAATGCCCATCTGCGCGTCTTCGGCGCGCCCATAGTGAGCGTCGGCAATCACAATGACGTCCTTGGCGATCTCCGCCAGTCGACCACGTTTGGCTCCGACGAGCGCGATGGTGTGCAGACCATGGGCATTCGCCCACTCGATGGCTTTCACGCAGTTCGGGGAGTTGCCGCTGACGCTTAGGGTTAACGCGAGGTCACCGGGTCGACCGTAGTTCTGAAGTTGCGCGGCAAAGACATCGGCATAGGCATAGTCGTTACTCAGCGCGGTGAGCCAACTCACGTTATCGTTGAGCGACATGACGCGGAAGCGCTTGCGGAGCTTGTCAGACGCGCCCTTGCCCAGATCGGTGGCAAAGTGCGAGGCGTTGGCCGCACTGCCCCCGTTGCCAAAGACGAAAATCTGCCGGTCCTCGCGGTGCGCTTGCCGAAGTCTCTCAATTAGGTGAGCGACCGCGTCCGCTTGGATGGAGTCGAGCGCGGCCTTTTGCTTGGCGATGTAATCATCAATCCAATCATTCATTTCCAATACTTTGGCAAAGTTGCGGCCGAAGCGGCAAACAAATTGCTGACGGTAAGCTCCGTGAGTCATCCATTTTACCTCTACCGTGGAGCTGTGTCCTTTTGGGAAATTTACGCACAGAACCAATTTAATGAGTCATTACTAGCGAAGCACCTGCCATTCGCTGGAGAACGGTGTCTGCACCGCAAGGCCAGGAGCAGCGTTTGATCCTTGGTTTCCCAACTGCCGAGACTAGTACTTGCGCGCAGTCTTGCGGTCCTCGCTTTCGAACTGCACCAGGTCATTAGCCAGCATCTCCGTTGCATCGCGCGGAGTTAGTGCACGCGCTTGTGCGGGCGACAGAAGGTAATAATGGCGAACATCGGTCAGTGCAGCGCCTACCTCCCAGCAATCATCCTCCTTGGTAACCCAGTCTGCGGGCGCGAAGCGGCGCAGATCGATCGGCACGGAATAGGCGCGCAAGCTCTTGCGCTGCTTGTCGGTGTACTCATGCAGGTACGACATGGCGAGTTCACGTAGGCTTCGATAAACCGGATCGCGCCAGCGCAGCCAGACATGGTTGCTCTTGGAAATGGCGCCCCAGCAACCGTTACGGCGGAAAAGCGCGACCACATGGTCGAAATCGCCCTGGGCCTCGAGATCCATCAGAAGCGGAGGTTCCCCTCGCAGCCAGAGGGCACAGGCGGCGGTGAAAGCCGCCTCGATGCAGTGGGCGACCCGATGACGCAACACACCGCGCACCGAACGCAGGGTATCCCCGTTTGGTTCGAAATTGGCGGGCAGACTGACGACAAATTTTTGGATCTGCCAAGGCGTAGTAAGCGCCAGCAATTTGCGGCTCTCGGCTTTAGTGAGGCCGAGTTGTTCGGGCGTCGGTCGCTTGATGTTGCGAAGCTTCTTTGGCATTGCCTCAATTCTGCCGCGTTCGTCCCTGCTGAGTCAGCACGGGTGCTCTCGTGGCGTTGGGTTAGTTGTCACAGTTAAGGTGGGATAAACCCATTACCGCCCCAAAACGTTTGATAAATCGCATCTCTTGACGCTGCTTGGCTCAGAGAAGATTGCTTCTGCGACTGGTTGATTTGGACATTTTGTGACGCTCTTGGAGCGCGTCAACTGGTTTGCCGTTTTTTTTACGCATCGGCGTGGTTAATCTCTCCCCAAACTTACCCACCGCCGCCCTTTGATCTTTGCCAACTGGGTGAACCCAGTGTAATGGCGCGCGGTGAATTCGCGCATTCAAACCACCTTTGCGGCCCTCGCCGGCTTGCTCTTAGTCACTGCTCTCGGTACGGCAATCTTTTGGACGCTCGCCTTAAGCCGTCACCCAAGCACCCCGGCAGCCAGTCCTGCCTCAACCGGGGGCGACGAGCGTCTTTACGCTGGCCTGCCGGATGCCACGCGCTACGGCCATCCCGTGATCATCCTGACCAATGCCGCTTACTTGACCGGCTATTGTGAAGCCCGCCGCAATCCCGCTTGGGTAGGGTTTAGCCTCAACAGCATCACCGTTGGTTCGCTGGGAAAGCGCCCAAGCAAGTTTTTCACGGACACAAGGACTCGCAGCGCAACGCATCAGGATTATACCAATAGCGGCTACGACCGTGGCCACA